>SKZP01000340.1 GCA_007127275.1 Planctomycetota bacterium | reverse complement strand
TCGCAGCTTTCCCGCAACAGCGAGACGACATATGCCGCCTTGTATGCGGCAATCCCTCCGCTAATGCCGAGGATCACCGGCGGTAAACTGGTATTCGCGTGCGCCATGTTCGCAACTCCATCTCGTCGACCGCGAACGAAGAGGAAAAGCCCGTGTGCCGTTTGGGTGTCGCCTCCTTTGGGTGAGGGAGGGCGTCCGCCCTTCGTGGCGGAGCACGGTACCCTTCGGGTGCGCCGCGGAGGGCGGACGCCCTGTGCTCATCCTTTAAACCATTTGGATCAGCCACGGCCGAGCACGTGCAGATTCGCCACGGTGATGCCGCTTAGCATGGCGCCGGTGATGCCGAGGAAACCCTGGTCGGTTCCGCACAGAAAAAGGTTCGCGTAGTCGGTGCGACCGTCGCGACGCTTTTCCGGCGAACCGTAGACCGCGCCGGTGGGGTGCTTCGTAAACTTCTGAATGGTCAGTGGCGTGAACATATCCGTCTCGAGCATGTACGGGCGCAGCGCCACGCCGAGCACCTGCTCCGCGCACTGCCAAATGGGCTCAAAGACCGTTTGCTTCGCTTGCGTGTAGGCCGGGTTTTGTTTGTAACGGCGCTCGTCGGGGTCCAGGGCGCGCCACCGTTCGTGGTTCGCTTGTGTGGTCACGCGGACCAAGGGTGGCGGCGCCGGCTCCGGTGGCTCGTAGCGGTAATGCTCCGGGCAGCAGATGACGCCGCTGGTCGGGTCGACCAGGGCGTCGGGCCGGCGGTACTGGAAGCGCTCGCTCGTGCTGAAGAACACAATGGCGGTGTCCAGGCCAAGCTCGCGCACCGGCCGGTCAAGCAGCGCCATGGCTTCGACGAAGCTCAGGCGCCCCAGCGGGGCCTCATCCGACGACTCGGGCCCTTCGTTGTCATCGTCGCACAGCAGGCGCTGGGTCTCCACGAGCCCGGCCGTGGAAATCACCGTGTCCGCGTACAGGCGCTGGCCGCCGGCCAATTCGACGCCGTGGACGCGCGGTGTTTGCAGTTGTTGGCCGTTTTCTTCGCGGAGCAGCCGTGCCACCCTCGCTTTCAATTCCAACTCGCCGCCGTGAGATTTGTATGCATCCTCGAGCCGGCGGATGACGCGGCGCACCCCTTCGCGCGGCCGAGCAAGCCCCTCAACAAACAGCGCCTCCCACATGATCACGAACTGGTCGAAGTCAATGTCGTGCTCCCAGGCGCTGCCGTAGTACTGCACGGGGCACAGCAACATCTCGACGAGCGCCGCATCCAAGCCGGCCTCGTGCATCACGCCGCGGGCGGATACGAAGTCGCGCCCCTCGGTTTGAAGCGCCGCTGTGCTGCGCTCGGCCACCCACGCGGCAAAGCGGTCGAACGCGTCCCGCTGGGAGGGAAACGTGGCAAGCACGCCGTCGCGAAAACTCTCGAATCCGTTGGCGAACCGGATGATGCCCTGCGGAAACCGAATCTCGCTCGCCACCTGTTCCGCAAGGTCGAGCTCGTCGTGGCTCAAGCGCAACTGCCGCAGCAAGCGGTTCAGCGGCCGCCGCCGCACTCCCTTCGGGGCGTAGTTCGTCACCGCGTGCAGGCCGACGTCCATCTCGAGGCCGTGCTTCTTGTAGTAGCTGTTGAGGCCGCCGAGCTTGCCGTGTTGCTCGAGTATCACGACGCGTTTGTCGAACATGGCGAGGCGAACCCCGGCCGCGAGTCCGGACATGCCGGCGCCAATGATGATTGCGTCGTAGTGATTGTCAGTGGTTGTTCGCGCCGTCATCTGCAACGTTCCGTTCGAGGCCGTCGGAAACGGTGAAAGCGTAGCACCGCGGCACCGACTCCCCAAGCGCGCCGGCAGAGCAGCGTACACCTTGATCCGCAGGCCTCCGTGACGCCGGCCCACCTAGGCGAGCGCAGGGCGCCAGCTCGTCAGCCCTGCGAGGCAAAGCACGGAACCACACCGGTTCGCCTCGCATGGCTGTCGCCCTGCGCTCGCCAAGTTTCGTCAAAAAGTTGCGGCGGCATTCGGTCGGTGCATGCACCCACGTACGCGCAGGCGTGCCGCCCGAATGCCGTTGAGCTCTCGCAGTCCCAAGCCCACCGACTGCGTCGGGGCTCCCGGACGGCATACGCGGAGGCTACGCGTTTCGCAGCAGCAGCGGTACGCGAACCAGCGCGCACAACCCGACGAACGAACAACACATCTCGGGACCGGCGGTCGCAGTCCCTCTTACAGCGCCATCAGAAAAGGTCGCGTGCATGCAAGCGCATACAAGCCCGCAGGCTGCGACCCTTGGCTCGGCACCTTGCACTTGTGATGCCGCTGTAGATTGCCACCCGGAGTACGGGAGCCGACCGACGCAGTCGGTGCGCTTGGGGAAAACGGGCTGTGTCGCGGACTCGCGTTGCCGTGTACGCTGGTAGGCAATTCCGCGACCTTCCGCATCCCTTGCGCTTGAGCAGGGCGAGCAAAGGGAAAGATCATGCGGTTGCAGACGAAGTTCGTCGTGCTCGTGATTGGGCTCGGCGCCATACTTAGTAGTGCGTCGTTCGCCGTACTGTTTGCGCTGCATGCCGACTCGGTGGTGGTGCGGGCCGAGGCCGAGGCGCAGGCCCAGGCCGAGCGGGCGAGCCGCCTGCTTGAGCAGCGAGTGACCGAGTTCGAACGTCTTGTGCAGGCGCGGCTTGCCGCCGCGGTGCCCGCCGGTGACGAAAAACCGCGAAATGACGCGGACGTGGACGTTGCGCTGCGGAACACGTTTGCCCCGGAGGCGGCAGCAGCGTTCGACTTCGAGTTGGTCCGAGTGTACCGGGGCTCGGACCCACAAACGGTGGTACACACGGTTAACGTCGGTGCTCACGACAAGCGTGAGCATACTGGCGGGGGTGACGCCGATACGTTTGACGAGGCGGTGTGGACGGCCGTCCACGAGGCGGTGATGTCTCGCGAGCGGCGAGCAGGCGACACGGGAGTGTGCCGAGTGGGCGACGCGCTGTATGAAGCGGTGATTGTCGCCGTGCCGGGCAGCACCGACAATGAGTCCGAAGGTGCCGCCGCGTATGTTTTCGTCGGGCGCAAGGTCGGCAACACCTCGCGACATGAGCCGTTGGCCGACGTGGTGCTCGGAGGCACGGGAGACCAGCGCGGCACGGTCGAGCTGCTGACGCTTGCCGACGCCTTCGAACGGGGGTTGACCGGCGAGCCCGGCGAAGACTGGGAAGCCGGCAGCCTCTACGGAACTTTGCCGGCGACCGACCACGGCGAACACGACGTACCGGCAGTACTTGTGCGGCAGCTCGGATCCGACGAGCCGCTGCTCTTGGCGGTGCATGCAGACCAAAGTACGCGTCCGCTTCTGATGGAAGTAATGATGATGACCGCGGCGCTCGTCTTCGGGGGCTTGCTGTTGATGGCCGCGACCATTGTTGGGTTGCACGTGCTCGTCGTGCGCCGCTTGCAGCGTCTGGCGCGGTATGCCGAGCGGGTTCGCTCTCCGGGGGATCTCGGCCGGCGTCCGGTCGAGGATACCGGCAACGACGAGATTGGTCAGCTGTACCATTCGGTAGAGATGATGCTGGACCGCATTGAAGATCAGGCGAATGCGCTGCGGCTAACCAACGAGGAGTTGATGAGCGCGTTGCACGCCAAAGACGAGTTCTTCCACGCCACGTCGCACGAATTGCGCACTCCGTTGGCGACCATCAGCGGCTTCCTCGAGCGACTCGAGCAACAGCTAGGTGCGCGCGCCGCAGCCAGTGGCACCGACAACGGAAGTGGCGCACGCAACACGGCAACGGGCGAGGCGAGTCACGCCGTCGGCGAGATCAAACAAGCCGCGTACCACTTGCTTCACCTGATTGACGAGATGCTCGAGCTTTCCCGGGCGCGGGCGGGAAAGCTGCCCTTCGAGATGGGGCCGGTGGATGTTCTCGAAGTGCTCGAGGACGTGCGCGGTTTGACGGCGTCGCAGGCGGAGGGCAAGGCCCTGGAGCTCGAGTTCGCGGAGCCGGCGCAGGAAATCTCGGCAGTGCGTGCGGATCACCGCCGACTTGTGCAGGTGCTGCTCAACCTCGTCGGCAATGCCATCAAGTACACCGGCGAAATGGGCCGCGTCGAGGTTCAGGTGGAGGAAGTGGTAAAGGCCCATCATGTATGCATCCACGTCCGCGACAATGGCCCCGGCATCGAGGCGGAGCAGCAGGCGCGCCTCTTCGAGCCCTTCTTCCGCGTTAGCACGTGCGGCAACGAACCGGGGGTCGGCCTCGGCCTCGCCATTGTGCGCGACTTCGTCGAGCGGATGAACGGCCACATGGCCGTGGCGAGCGAGCCCGGCAAGGGAAGCCGCTTCACGGTTTCGCTGCCCCTCTTCGCCGCTTGGGAAGAAGGTCTGCGACCGAGTTATGATGCGGTTACTACGTCGGCACGCGCCGCGTCCGCGTCCGCGAAGCCAACGAACGCGTAGGGCGGCAACGTAAGTGGCAACCCGTCGACGGCGTCCTGTTCGCGGCCGGCAAGCTCGGGCCCGGGACCCGCCCAGCGGGGATCACTCGACGCAAGCTCGAACCGGAAGCGCCCCGAAGGCAACGGCAACACTACGTCTTGCGACTGCGCGCTCATGTTGTATGCCAACCACAGGAAGTCCCCGTCAACACGGCGTGCACCCGCTTCGGCGAGATGACGCTTCACGAGTATCACGCTCGCATTCGTCGCCAACGTTTGGGCGTGAGCCTCCGCGTCGTCGCTGCGCAGTCGCTTGCGAAGCGCGAGCAGGGTGCGCGAAAAGGCGAGGTGCGCGTGTTCTTTCTCCGACTGCGGCCCGTCCAGCTTGCAGCGCTCGAACGTTTCCTCGCTGGCCGGATCCGGCGGCTCGCCTTTCCAGGCGAAGGCGGCGAATTCGCGTTTGCGGCCCTTGCGTACCGCCTCGACGAGTGTCGCGTCCGAGTGGTTAATAAAATAAAGGAACGGCCGCGTCTCTCCGTACTCCTCTCCCATGAACAACAACGGCAGATGCGGCGAAAGATACACGAGCGCCTGCGAAAGCTTCACCGCTTCGATATCTATCAACGCCGGCAGTCGCTCGCCGAGCATGCGGTTGCCGACCTGGTCGTGCGTTTGCGTGGCGACGACGATGTGACGCGGCTTCAGCGGGGCATCCGGTGTCGACGCCCGGCCGTGGCGGCGCTTGCGAAACACGCTGTATTCGCCGGCGTAGGTGTAGCCACGGTTGTAGGCCCGCAGGATATGCGCCAGCTCGCCGAAGTCAGCGTAGTAGCCGTTGCGCTCACCGGTGAGATACGCATGCACCGCGTGATGCAAGTCGTCGCACCACATGCTGTCGAGTCCGTAGCCGTGTTGCGCTTGTGAGCGCACGAGCTTCGGGTCGTTG
>SKZP01000666.1 GCA_007127275.1 Planctomycetota bacterium | reverse complement strand
TGTTTGCGAACGAGCAACGACGACAGCCAGTTCGACTGGCAGCATCTCATGAAGATCAACATCAACGGCACCGTCTTAGAGCCGGACGAGGCACGGATTCCGGTGCTTGACCACGGCTTCCTGTTCGGCGACAGCATTTATGAGGTGCTGCGCACGGTACACTCGAAGCTGTTTACGCCCAACGAGCACCTGTCGCGGCTTCAGGCCTCGGCAGAGCGCCTTACCCTTGAGTTGCCGCTTGACCGCGAGGGGTTTGTCGAGGAACTCGAGCGAACTCGCAAAGCGGCGAACCTCGAAGAGGCCTACCTGCGGCTGATTGTCACGCGTGGCGTCGGCGAGATTGACCTGCACCCGGAGACGTGTGACCAGCCGAGCTACATCATCATTGCCAAGCCGCTGCCGCCGTGGACGCTCAACCCGCCGGCGGAGGGGGCGCGCATTGCGCTTGTCGACGTGCGCCGCAACGCCCGCGAGTCGCTGGATCCGGCCATCAAGTCCGGCAACTACCTCAACAACGTCCTTGCGCTGATGCAGGCGCGCGAGCAAGGTGCCGTCGAAGGGATCATGCTCAACCCGCAGGGCTACGTGACCGAGGGAACGACCTCGAACATCTTTTGGGTGCGCGGCGGATACCTCGAAACGCCGGCCTTGGAGACGGGGATACTTCCGGGGATTACGCGGCGGCTCGTGCTCAACCTCGCCGAGCAGGCAGGAATCACCGTCGAGCAAGGGCGGTTTCGCGCCGACGACGTACGCAACGCCGACGAGGTCTTCTTGACCTCGACGTTGCGCAACGTGATTCCCGTCGCATACGTCGACGGCGAGCCGGTCGGCGACGCCGAGCCGGGACCCATCACGCGGCAGTTGCGCGCCGCCTATCAAGAGTTGCTGCACACCATGTAACGAGAAAGGCCGCGGGACTGATTCATGGCTCATTCACGCTCCACCACCGGCTCAACCACGTCCGCCGCAACCGCCGCCGCGCAGAAGAAGCCGCCGGACCTCGAGTTGCCCGTCAAGCGGATGACGCCGAAGAGTTTCTTTCGCAAGGAAGGCAAGCGTCGCCGCAAGGTACGCGCCGAGGCCTTGTTCGCGCGGCTCTCCCAGTATGTCGAGAACCGCACGGAACTGACGTACGAGACGCCGTTTCAATTGCTCGTTGCCGTGATTCTTTCGGCGAACGCGACCGACGTCTCGGTCAACAAGGCCACGCCGAAGCTCTTCGCCGACTACCCGGATGCCAAGGCGCTTGCCGCGGTGGAGCCGAGCGAGATTGAGCCGTATGTGAAGAGCATCAACCACTACCGCAACAAGTCCCGCGCCGTGGTCGAGACGGCCCGGGCACTCGTCGAGCGCCACAACGGCGAGGTGCCGCGGCAGATGGAGGAGATGACCACGTTGCGCGGCGTCGGCCGAAAGACGGCGAACGTGGTGCTCGGCACGGCCTTCAACATCAACGAAGGGATTGCCGTCGACACGCATGCCAACCGGGTCTCGACGCGGCTTGCCTTGAGCGTCGACGAGGATCCGAAGCAGGTCGAGGCGGAGTTGATGGAGCTCTTCGAGCGCCAACACTGGACGGCGGTGAGCCACCGACTGATTCTGCTCGGCCGGTATATCTGCAAGGCCCGCAAGCCCGCGTGCCGCGTCTGCCCGGTGATTGCTTTTTGCCCGAGTCGTGAAATGGAGCCGGAAGAAGCGGAGGCGGAGCCGCGCCGCATTGAGTGACGGAAAAACAAAGCAATCAACCCAAGCGGAGGTGCGCACATCCTCCGCAAACGTCACGTTCGCGCAGGTTCACCGCCAAGCCCACGGGCTTCGCCCGTGGGTGGTCATGCGTTTACGTGCGGGCCAGCGTTTACGTGCGGGTGATGCGTTCCGTGTGATTTCGCGCCGAAACTACGCGTTGACGTATGGATCCCCGGTGCGCGCCGCGGATCACCCACGGGCGAAGCCCTTGGGCTTGGGGGCGTGCGGGGTCACGCGGGCAGACGCTCCTCCCATCGGTGATGCGGGCGTTGCGGCGCGCCTCCCGCGTCATGGATGCGTGTGTCATGGTTGCGGGGTGCGCAATCACCGACGCTACGCCGCCGACATCGCTGTGCCCGTTGTGGTTTTCGCAGCAGTTGCCGGGCTACTAGCGCAGGGCGTTGCATCCAGCGCTCACCCCGCGCTTGCCCTGGAGACGTTCTGACTGGCCGCAGACGTCCGTATGTTACTCGCCGGTGAGCAAGGTCAGCGTCACCTCAACATCCTGCGGCTCGTCGTCGCGCAGGATGCGCACGGTGATGACTTCGCCGACGTCGCGGCCATCCAATTGCAGGAACAGGTCGTTGGCGTCGCTGACAGATTCGCCGTTGATGGCGACAATGACGTCGCCCAACTCGAGATCCCCCTGCTCGCGCGAGGTGCCGCGCAAGCCCGCGTCGGCCGCCCCGCTCTCCGGCTGCACGTCGAGAACCAGCACTCCCTCTTCGACGCCAAGGCGACGCGCCGTCGCATCCGGCACAATGGTGATCCCCAAGCCGGCCCTGGGCACTTCGCCGTGCTCAATCAGGTGAGGCACCGCCCGGTTGACCGTATCCACCGGCACGGCAAAGCCAATTCCCGCGTGCGCGCCGGTCGGGCTGACAATGGCAGTGTTCACCCCAATGAGCCGGCCGGCACTGTCGAGCAGCGGCCCGCCGGAATTGCCCGGATTAATGGCTGCGTCGGTTTGGATGACGTCCTGAATGGGGCGCCCTTCACGGGACTCAATGGTGCGGCCGAGGCCACTGATTACGCCGGTGGTCAGCGTTTGGTCGAGGCCGAAGGGGTTACCAATGGCGAAGACGCTTTGGCCGACGAGCAGGTCCTGGCTCGTGCCAACTGGGATGGGCCGCAGGGCGCCTTCTTTTGCGTCAATGCGAAGCACGGCAAGGTCGTATTCCGGCGCAACGCCGACGACCTGTGCGCCGAAGGCGTTGCCGTCAGTCATGGCAACGCGCAACTCACCGCGGGTGCGCGTCGGGTCCCGTTGGTCGAGGATGGGTTCAATGACGTGGTAGTTGGTGACAATGTGCCCCTCGGTGTTCCAGACAAAACCGGTTCCCGTGCCACTGGGAATGCGCATCACGTTGAGGCGGAACGGATCCCGGCGCAGGTCGACGGTGGTGATGTGCACGACCGACGGGGCGTTTTCCTGAAAGATCTCGACGGACGTTTTCTCAAAGTCGGCAAGCTCGCCCCGAGGCGTCACCTCGCGCGGCTCCACCTCTTCGAGGCCCGGGCCGGAGACCTCGAATGGCTCCCGGTCGACGATCAGGTAGACGATCCCCGCCATGCAAAGCAACAGGAACAGCCACCCGAGCAGTGTAACCCCGTGTCCGCCACCGCCACGGCTTGCCACGCCATCCCCGTCGGGGCGGCCCGGCGACGCGCCGTAGGCCTCCTGGCGAGGCGACCACGGCCCTTGCATGGGAGGCCCCTGCCCGTGCGAATGCGGCGGCCACGCGTGATGCCGATACTCTGGGTCCATCCGTGTCATCGCTCTACCTCCTGCTGCGACTGCTCCTCGGCGGCTGCGGGCCGGCCGGCGACGCCGACGTTACACGTATCCTAACCGCGCGGGCATTGGATTCGCTAGCAGATCCGGGCCGCCGGTCGCACAGCCAGCCCTTCTGGTGAATGTTGCCGGTGACCGTTTAAGAGGCTTTGAACGAACAAGCAAATCTTCGACCAAGCACGAATTCGTAGGGCGGACCTCCGCGCCCGCCAAGTGACACCCACAGTCGAACGGCCCCGCACAAATCCTTCCCCAGGAATTCAAAGGTGGAAGCGGGACCCATGATCGGCGCGCACCTTGGGCGGGCGCGGAGACCCGCCCTACAAATTCCTACTTGCTCGCTCCTCTTCCGAGTTGTTCGTCCACGGCCTGTTAAGCCGAGCGTTTCGAGAGCCGTCAAGTCACATAACAGAACGGCCAAGCGCCCATGCGTATTCCCCCGAGAGGGCACGTCGGTCAAGGACGGTGTACGCAAATACGAACGCTGCGCTACTGCCGAGCGTGGAGCGTGCGTCCGTGTAACGTCGTGGGTGCTCGTTGCCTCGCTCGAACGTGCGGCGCTCGAACATGGGAATGCCTCCCCGTATCCCGAAACGCGAGAGGCGCTCGGTACTGCGTCCCGACCGAGCCTGTGCGTTCGGTGCGTTTGACCAATGGGCCGTGCGGTGCGCGTACCTAAGGGTGAGCTTCGGTTGTTCTGCATTCGTTCGCCCGTCGTTCCACGTCGCCACTCGGCGGCCACGACGTGCGGCTCACCGCCTCCAACGCACAGCTTCCCGATACCCAATACGTACCGATGTCGAGCCCCGTGAAACAGCCTGCCACGTCCTCCAGTTCCGAGAGATACTTGCTGCGCTGCCATCATTGTTCTGCGCTCATTCCGGTTCGCGGCAGGCCGTTCCATCGGCGGGCCGCCTGTCCGCGCTGCAAGGGGCCGTTTACGGTCCTGCCCAAGACGAAGCCAAGCGGGAACCGACCCGCAATACTCACAAGTTCGGTCGATCAGCGAGTGACGTCGAAGCGGCCGCACAAGCCGCTGCGAGATTCCGGCGCCAACACGAAGATTCCGTCGCAGGTCATTGACGCGATCGACCTCGAAAGCGTCGAGACCGTGGAGGTGATCGAGGAAACGTCGCCCCCTGCGTCGAAGGCGGCACGCCCCAAAAAGGCCCCCAAACCGAAGTCGAGGGGGACGGCACCCCGGCAACGGTCGAAAGCGCCGGCGCGCCCACGGCGAGGCTCGCCGGAAGCACCGCCTCCCGAGCGCGACCCTGACGCGGTCGCCGAGGATGAGAGCTCCAAAAACGGCTCGGATACGCCCCCGAAGAATTCGGACGGCGCGCAGAACGTGCCGGAGCCTGCCGATCCGCCCGACAACAAGAAGCTCACCGCGCGCCTCGCGGCGGTACACAAGAGCACGAACAAACGGCACGCCGCCTACCGGAAGCTCCTGCGCAAGCGCACGCTGCTCGACAAGATCGCGACAACGATCTTCAAGGCGGAGACGCCGGAGCAACTCAAGGATCTCGAAGAGAACCTGTACCAGGTCTGCACCAACGTGGTCGACCTGGACGGGAAACTCGAAGCGACGGTCGAGGTGGTTCGCTTCGCCGTCGAGAACGAGGGGGAGCTGGAGGAAGACGAGGTTCACGAATCGGTGCGCGCCTGCCTTTCCTTCATTGCCGAGGTGTATCCCTCGGCAATGGAAATCAAAGAGGCGGCCGAGGAGGCCTCCGAGACGGTTACGGCCATCGCGAAAGATCCGAAAGGGGAGCTGGGCATCGAAGGGTTCATCCAGATGATCCCCGTGGCCAGCAGCGCCCGCAAACTTGGGAC
>SKZP01000625.1 GCA_007127275.1 Planctomycetota bacterium | reverse complement strand
TCGGGCTCGTCTGGCTGCGGCGCGTCCTCCTCATATTCCTCGAATACGTCGAAGGGGTCGAACTCCCCGTTCGCGGCCTCCCGTTCGCCGTTGCGCGCATCCTCCGCCGCATCCTCGGCGCGCGCCGGCGGGCCCTCGTATTCCTCGAACAGGTCGAACGGATCGGGCGCCTCCCCGGCCGTTGCCAGTGCCGGCAAAAGCGGTAGCAGCAGCAACAGCCATGCGGCCATGCCGCGACTCGCCACGCCCACCGTCATGCCAACACCTCATGCGGCACGCCTTCGGGGTCGATCTGGCCGTCGTTCAACCACAACAGAATCTTCGCCCGGCGCATCAGTCTCGTGTCGTGCGTGGCGAACACGAACGTGATGCCGTGTTCCTCGTTGAGCCGCGCCATCAAGTCGAGCAGGCCGAGCGAGGCTTTGCTGTCGAGGTTGGCGGTCGGCTCGTCGGCGAGCACGAGTTTCGGGTTGGCGACGATCGCCCGCGCAATGGCGACGCGCTGCTGTTGTCCGCCGGAGAGCTGTCCGGGGAAACGGGTCTCGAGACCGCTCAGGCCGACTTCCTCGAACGTTTGCCGCACCCGTTCGCGTCGCTGGCTGTGAGGGACGCCTTGCAGCATCAGTACGTACTCGGCGTTCTCCATTGCCGTCATCACGGGGATGAGGCTAAAGTTTTGAAAGACGAAGCCGATTCTGTCGCGCCGAAGTTGGGCGAGTTCCGCCCGCGAGAGTTTGCCAATCTCCACGCCGTCGAGCAGGATGGTGCCGTGGGTGGGCACGTCGAGTCCGCCGACGAGGTTGAGCAGCGTCGACTTTCCCGAGCCCGAAGGCCCGGCCATGGCGGTGAAGTCCCCCGCGTGGATCTTCAGCGAGACGTCGTCGAGCGCCTTGACGAGCAAGTCTCCGCTGCCGTATTCGCGCGAGACCTCTTTGAGTTCGACAATGACGGGGCGTTCGGTTTCGCTCATGACGTGATGGAGGAACTTCGGAAAGGGCTGCCGGCCACGGACGCGGCGGCGTCCATACCCGGCGTTGTACTGCGATGCGGCGTGTATTTCGACCCAAATCCGCGGTGCCCTACATTCTTGCGGCAAACAGTGGGCAACCAGTCGAATCAGGCCCTGTCATTCTCCGTCCGAGGATCACGCCTTTCCGCACCCTGATGCATGAACTCGCTTGACCCACATCCCCGGAGGCCGGTGCTGATCGGCATGCGCGGCAGCGGCAAGACTGCCGTGGGGCGCGCCTTGGCCGCGGCGTGTGGCGCTTCGTTTCGCGACGCGGATGCGGAACTGGAGCGGCGCAGCGGCCGACGCATCGTCGAGGTGTTCGCCACCGAAGGGGAAGCGGCGTTTCGCGCTCTCGAGTTGCCGGTGCTCCTTCAGTTGCTCGAGGAGACCGAGACCGCCGGGACGGTGCTCGCCACCGGCGGCGGGGCGGTGTTGCATCCGGCGGTTCGCGAACAGCTGCGTGCGCAAACACACCGGGGCCGCCCCGTGGTTTGGCTGACGGCGAGCCTTGCAACGCTCGTGGCGCGCATTGCCGCGAGCGAACGGCCGCGGCTTACCGACAAGCCGCTCGCGCAGGAACTTGCCACGTTGTTTGCCGAGCGCGAGCCGCTGTACGCGGCGTGCGCCACGCACTCCGTCGAGACGAGCGAGCGGAGCGTCGACGACGTGGTTGCCGAGCTACGACGCCTTCTGGGGTAGCGTTGCGAAGAGGTATGTACCGAGTGCTGCGGATAACAACGTTCGGCCAGCGGGACGGATGAGGCGGGCGCGGTGCCTCGCCCTACGAACGGGGTGCCGTGCGACCTTGTTTCCGCAATGCAAGCGGGCCGCACCCCTTCGCGTCGCGCCACGTTTTGCCTGGGAGGGATTTCTGCTAGACTTTCGCCTACGCTTGCTGCCCTGCTTTTTGCCTGCCCCTGATTGCGCGGTTGTGCTGATCTATGCGTGAAATCGATCCCAATACGATCGGCCGCCCGCTGAAGCCGCAGCACCCCACGAAACTGGGGCGCTACGACCTGCTGCGCGTTCTCGGCATCGGCGGCATGGGAACGGTATTTCTCGGGCGCCAGGAGCCGCTTAAGCGCCTCGTCGCGGTCAAGGTACTCGGCGGAGCCGCCGAGGCGCGCAAGGATTGGGTGCAGCGCTTCAACCTCGAAATCGAGGCGATGAGCCGGCTGCACCACCCGAACATTGTCGCCATCCTTGACGCCAGCGAGCACGAAGGCCAACTCTTCTACGTGATGGAGTTCGTTGACGGCGTGCCGCTGCGCAAATTCATCGGCAAGCCGCAGAAATTCCAGGGGGTGATCCGCATCGCCTACAAGGTCTGCCTCGCCCTCGAGGCGGTGCACAAGGCGCATCTGATCCACCGCGACCTCAAGCCGGACAACATCCTCATCGACCGCTACGGCGAGGTCAAACTCACCGACTTCGGTATCGTCAAGGCCATCCAGCGCCCCGGGCAGGAAGACGACGGTTCCACGCCGATGCTCACCGGCCAGGGGGCGACCGTCGGCACCGCCGCGTATATGGCCCCGGAGCAGATGTTCGGCCGCGGCGAGATTGGCCCGCCCGCGGATGTGTTCGCCTTCGGCGTAATGCTGCACGAAATGATTACCGGGTTGCGTCCGGACCCCGAGTTGCCGAAGGTTTCCAAGTTGATCCCCGGGATGCCGGCCTGGCTCGACGAAGCGCTGGATCTGTGCCTGAATATTGACCCGAAGCGGCGCTTCCAAGACGGCGGCGAAGTGAAGCGCTTTCTGACCATTCACGCCAACCGCGTCAAAGGGGAGTTCCCGACCGTCGGTGTGATGGAGGGGCACCGCGAACGCAAGGACGAGCAGCGCAAGAAGATCCCCGCGGCGCAACTGGCCGACGGCATCGGCGCAAACGAGATCGACCTCGACGACGACGAAGCGGACGCCGCCGAACACCTCGACGTGGCCGAGCCCGCCTCGCAAAAGGCCGGCGGCGGCAAGAAGAAGAAAAAGAAGAGCGGCGGCAACAAAGGCGGCGCCAAGGGACAGGCGAAAGCGACGTCCAAGGCGAAAAAGAAAGCCGGCCAAGCGAACGGGCGCAAGGCCGAATCGCCGGCGTCTCCCTCCGGCTCTAGCGGCGCACGCGCGAAGAAGAAGGCCGGTCGCAGTACGCGCCAAAGCTCGAACACAAGCGCTCGCAGCAGCCACGGAAACGGCAAGAGCAAGAACAAGAGCACCCGCAAATCCAGCTCCGGCGTGCAGGCCGCGGTCGCAGACAAGGAAGTGGCCGACGACCTGATGACGGTGCTCGCCGCAGGCAAGCGGACGCGCAAGCTGGAAGTCGAAAACACCCAAGCCGGCAACCGCCCGCCCACCGGGTC
The DNA here is from genome assembly GCA_007127275.1 of Planctomycetota bacterium. Classification (GTDB taxonomy): domain Bacteria; phylum Planctomycetota; class UBA8742; order SKZP01; family SKZP01; genus SKZP01. The sequence continues at coordinate 2,023 of SKZP01000625.1, read as the reverse complement.
GAAGCAGCCGGGTGCGTTGCCGGAGCCGTCCGAAAAGCCGGGCGTCGCCGTGCCGGAGATCGACGAGCAACAGGAGGACTCCGACGACTTTCTGCTCGACATCGAGTTCGAACGGCAGGAGCAGCAGGGTCCGAGCGGTGCCGGCACCCGGCCGGTGGCGAAGCGCCGCGCCGCGCAGTACAGCGTCAAGAGTTGCGCGCGCTGCAAGGGAAAAGGGGTCGTGCGCAAGTACTTCGTCGTCAAACGCCCGTGTGACGTATGTTCTGCCGCCGGCGTGGTCTACCGGCTCACCGACGAGCTGCGCCAGTTGCGCTGGCTGGTTTGGGGGGGCACGGGGCTTTCGGTGTTGCTGCTCTTGCTTTTCGGCACGGCAACGGCCCTGCGTCTCGTGACCGACAGCACGGCGCTGGCCTGGTTCGGGCTCGAGCCGTTGCCCTACATCATCGCGACGGCGGGCTTTGCCGTGCTTTCGCTGATCATGTGGGGGGTCGACCTCAGCGTGCAGGGGTGGCGACCGACCGACTTCGTGCCCAGCGGCTGCCGGGTGCTGCCGGCGAAGGCGGCGCGGATGCGCGTGCTCGTCGGCAGTCCGCTCGCCGTTGTGCTCGTGTTGTTGAGTGCGGCGCTGTTTCCGGGCTTGCTCGCCCCCGGCGAGGGCAACGAGGACGAGCCGGACGAGTACGTTCAGCCCGCGGATGACGAAAACGCCCCCCCCTCGCCGTTGCCCGAGGGGCTTGCGCAGCCCGTGGCGCAAGGCAACGGCTATTGGCAGGTGACTCGGCAGCGCGACAAGATGCCCATGATCTACATTCCCGCCGGTCCCGCGGTAATCGGCACGGACAGCGGCATGGAGGACGAACAACAGCAACTCTAACTCGACGTGCCGGGCTTTTACATCGACCGCTATGATGTCTCCTCGGCACAATACGCGGCCTTTTTGCAGGACATCAGCCACCGGATCTCGCGCGAAAAGGCAAGCGCCCCCCTCGCCGGCCCCGACGAGTACGTGCATTTCGCCTACTACGAAGTATGGGATCCGGATGCCCCGCAAACCCGCAACCGTGTGGCCCTCGCCTTCGACGCCGCGGAAGCGATCGCATACGAAGAAGGCCCTTTGCCGCGGACGCCGGGCACCGGCACCGGCTGGAACGCCGAGGAATTGCCAGCCCAGCTTCGCGGCGGCGTGGTGTGGAACGAAGAGGCGGGGCAATGGCAGGCGCGTCCCGGCCAAGGAAACTATCCGATGATCTTCGTCACCTGGCACGGCGCGCAGGCCTATGCAGAGTGGGTCGGTGCGGAGTTGCCCAGCGAGATTGAATGGGAAAAGGCGGCGCGCGGCCCGGCACCGGACGAGCGCTTGTACCCCTGGGAGAGTTGGGACGCGAATACGGGGAACACCGCCTCGCGTTGGTACGAGCGCACCTTGTCGGACCCGATCAACGTGGCGGAAGCGCGCGCCAGGGTGTCGGACAATCCCCTGCGACTGTTGCCCGTCCACGATTCGCACGGCGACATCTCTCCCTTTGGCGTCTACCACCTCGGCGGCAACGTGCGTTCCTGGTGCGGCCACGGCTACCATCGAGACTTGTACAGCGAACTCGAAGAGAACGGCTACGACGTGAGCCTGCTGGACACCGACGGCAGCGACAGCTTTGCCATTCGTGGTGCCTGCGTCGACGACGCACAGTCGACCGCTCGTCTGACCACCCGTCACTTCGAGCGCAAGAACCACGCCTCCTGGCGCCTAGGCTTTCGGTGCGCAATCCGCTTGAACGACTAAGCCTACAACGCGGGATTTGTGCCGCCGAGCCCCCGGGCTTCGCCGGGGGGGGGCGAATTGGCGTGCGACCCACGGGCTTAGCCCTCGCAGGGCCGGCGCGCTCGCTTTGTCTCGTCAACGCGTAACGGCATTCGGACGTGCTCCCTTGGCGGCCGTGCGTTCGGGCGCCACCTACGCAGAATCCGTTTGCGCCTGTTTTTGTCGGTGGCTCCGTTGATGCGGCCGCCGGCTTTCGGATAGCCT
>SKZP01000092.1 GCA_007127275.1 Planctomycetota bacterium | reverse complement strand
TGCCCCCCTTTGGGGTACGCAAGAGCTACCGGAGTTCGCTCGAGAGTCCGTCGTTTGTCTTGCGCTCGGCGGATGGCTGCGGCGTAGGGGGCGCGTATGACGGATCTTCGTGACGCAGCTTGTACTGCTCGAGCACTACGTGCAGCGTCCAGTACTTCGTGCAACCGTTCTGGGAGCCGCCAACGGCCGGCGGCGGGAAGCGGCACTGCTGGCACCAGCGAAGCAGCGTGCGCGTACTGACGTTGAGCCAGAGCGCGACCTCGTGGGTGGGAATCAACGTCTCCGCTCCGACCTCTCGCTCATCGACCGTAGGGGAGCCGTGAGGTTTCGGGGAGATCCGCGCCGGGGGACTCGACCGTTTGCTGCGCCTAGACGTCGCGCGCCGGCGCCGCGGCCTCGCCTCGGACGGTAGCACCGGCAGTGACGCCGGTTCGACAATGCGGCCGAGATAGACGTACATGTAGGGTCGCTCCTCGGAATGTGGTGATTGCGGCCTTGGCATGCGAAACTCCCTCTGCAGATCCAGAAAGGCATATATTTTCATGCTACGTGCTGTCGCAGACATTGCTGGCGACGGTCGCCGACGGAACTGTTGGCAGATTTTTTGCGTAGTTCGCCTGAAAGCCCCAGGCTCGCGTGGCGAGCTTGGACGCTCGTCTCCGTCGTGGAAAAGCCGAGGGAAACTTTCGGCCAATTCCCACCGGTGAGGACCATTTTTTCCCGCGGAAGGGGTTGATTCGCCGAAGTTTCGCGGTATATTCATCCCCACACAGCAGTCAATGCCGTTGCTCGCACATAGTCGTTTTTGCTCGGTCGCCCAAATGGCTGTCGCGCCATCACGAGAAATCAATTTGGCAAATCCGGGTTAATTGGACGTCTCAAACCCCAATCCTTCCCGCTTTCCACGCAGTTTTTCCTTTGCGTGGATTGCTTCCGTTCGTCCGAATCCCCAGAACTAGGAGCTTTGTCGCGGCCCCACGGCATTGGCAGTGTTGGTCGTCCAGTCGGCAAATGTGGAGATGTGAATACATTGTGGAATCGTGGAAGGCGCTGGGCTACGTGACGGCAGTGCCGCTTGGCGAACTGGCGTTTGGATGTCTGTGGAGCGGGGGCTTGCGGAAGGAACGGTCGCCGGCGGTAGGCCGTCAAGATCCTCGCAATACCCGCTTCGGACCGGACGTGCCGAGGTCGGTGTGGTAGCCTGGGTCGCGGCCGACGTATGATGTACCCGCCGCGCAGTGGAAGTGAGCACGTTTGCACGTGCAGCCGTGATGACGCAACGGACGCACCAACAACAGCAGCCGGCACCGGCGCCGAACCCCCCGGCTCGGTGGTTGCCGGAGCACGACCCGGAATCGTTGCGCCAGTGGCTTGCGCAGCGTCGCGAGCCGTGGGCGAAGCCGTTTCGGGCGAAGCAGTTGTTGCGCCACTACTTCGTGCGGCACACGCCAAGCTACGCGGCCATGACCGACCTGCCCAAGGAGATGCGCGAAACACTCGCCGAGGCGTTGCCGCTGAATCCGGTGCGTGTCGTCGAGGAGCGCTCCGACGAAGAAGGTAGCGTGAAGCTCGTCTTTGCGCCTGGGGCCAAGGAGGACGCCGCGGCAAACGGGTCGCTGATTGAGTGCGTGGTGATGCACGACGCGCAGCGCGACAGCCGCACCGTCTGCGTTTCCTCGCAAGTCGGCTGCGCCATGGGCTGCCAATTCTGCGCCTCCGGCCTCGGCGGCCTCGTCCGCAACCTCACCACGGGCGAGATCCTCGGCCAGATCTGGCACGCGGCTCGCTTCCTGCGCGCGTTCGGTTTCGGCGAGCGCCCCATCACGAACATTGTCTTCATGGGCGTGGGGGAGCCGCTGGCGAACGTCAAGCATGTCGCGGGTGCCTTGAAGGCGCTGACGGCGGAGTGGGGCTTTGGCTTGAGTCCGCGCCGCATCACCGTCAGTACGGTCGGCCTGGTCGCCGGCATTGACAAGCTGCGTGAGCTGGAGATCCCTGTCAACCTCGCCTTGAGCCTGCATGCCGCTGACGACGAAACCCGCCAGCGCATCATTCCCACACGCCCCGGCAGTTCGCCGCACGAGCCGGACGAGTCCCGCGCCTCGGCCGAGGTGGAGCGGATCATGCAAGCTGGCGACCGCTACTTCGCGGCTACCGGCCGCGAGGTCACGCTCGAGTTCATCCTGCTTCCGAAGGTCAACGACCATCAGGCCGCCGCGCTCGCCGAGCTGATCCAGCGCCACCCCCAAGGGCGGTACAACGTCAACGTGATCCCCTACAACCGCGTGCCCGAGTTCCGCTGGCGCGAGCCGAAAGGCTACGAAGTCGCCCGCTTCCTAGACGAGCTGCGCAGCCGTGGCATCAACGCTCACGCCCGCAAGCGCATGGCCTACCGCGTAAGCGGCGCCTGCGGTCAACTTCGCCTTACCCTGCAACGCGCGTAGTAGCCGGCTTGAACTCCTCGCTTGGCCGCGAGGCTGTGGCGAGCGTACCCGTTTTTCGTGACGCCCGTGCACCTCTACTTTGTGGAGATACACAGGCGCACAACGGTCGGAAGGTAGCTCCTGCCAGCTCCTTACATTGATTCGAGCAGCGGACGGTCGAGGTGGCGGTATTGGATGGCCTCGCTAAGGTGGTGCTCGGCGATTTGCTCGGTGCCTTCGAGGTCGGCGATGGTGCGGGCGACCTTCAAGATGCGCATGTAGGCGCGGGCACTCAGGGTCATGGCATCCATGGCTTGCTTGAGCAGGGCCTCGCTTTGGCGGGTCAGGGCGCAGTGCTTGCGGACTTCGCGTTCGGTCATGCGGGCGTTGCAGTAAGTGGGTGGCTTGCCGGCTTCGTGGTGGTCTGCGCCCGCTTGCGCTGGCCGGTCGTTGAGACCGAAGCGGCGCGCTTGGATGTCGCGGGCTTGCTGGACGCGCTTGCGGATTTCTTTGCTTGGCTCGCCGGGCGGGTGGTGGTGCAACTCGTCGAAGTCGACCGGCGGCACTTCCAACTGGATGTCGATACGGTCGAGCAGCGGGCCGCTGATGCGGTTGCGGTAGTTCTCGATCTGGTTCGAGGTGTCGACGCAGTGCTTTTTCGGATGCCCGAGGAAGCCGCAGGGGCAGGGGTTCATCGCCGCGACGAGCATCAACTGTGCGGGGAAGTCGCAGGTCATCGTCGCCCGGCCGATCGTCACCTTGCCGTCTTCGAGCGGCTGGCGTAGCACCTCGAGCGTGCGGCGGTTGAACTCCGGTAGTTCATCAAGGAAGAGCACCCCGTGATGCGCAAGACTCACCTCGCCGGGGCGTGGGATCGAGCCGCCGCCGATCAGGCCCGCTTCGCTGATCGTGTGATGCGGGGCGCGAAACGGCCGGCGCGTAATCAGCGGTACTTCGCGGCTGGTCAGCCCGGCAATGGAATGGAGTTTCGTCGTTTCGAGCGCCTCGTCGAGGTTGAGCCGCGGCAGGATCGTCGGGATCCGCTTGGCAATCATCGTTTTGCCGCCGCCGGGAGCGCCAATGAGGATCAGGTTGTGCCCGCCGGCGGCGGCGACCTCGGCGGCGCGCTTCGCACTCTCCTGGCCGCGCACGTCGGCGAAGTCGAGGTGCTCCTCCACCCCCGGCGGATTCTCGAAGTAGCCTTCGATGTCGGCGACGTAGGGGTGAATGATGGTTTGGCTGTTGATGTAGCCGACCGCTTCGCTCAGATGCGAGACGGGCAGAATCTCGATGCCGTCGACGACCGCGGCCTCCTCGGCGTTCTCCGCCGGCATCAGCAGATGCTTGTGGCCGAGGCGCTTGAGCTCGAGTGCGATCGGCAAAGCGCCGCGGATCGGCCGGACGCGACCGTCGAGGGCGAGCTCGCCGATCGCGGCCGTCTTCGTCAGTCCGTTCTGATTGAGTTGGTTGCTTACCCCGAGCAAGCCGAGTGCGATCGGCAAATCATAGGCCGGGCCTTCTTTCTTCACGTCGGCCGGGGCAAGGTTCACGGTGACGCGCATGTTCGGATACTGATACCCGGCGTTGAGCAGTGCGGACTGTACGCGGTCGCGACTCTCGTTGACCGCCTTGTCCGGCAAGCCGACGATGAGCATGGTCATGATCCCGTAGGAGCCGTCGACCTCGACTTCGAGCCGATAGGCCTCGACCCCTTTGAGCGCGGCACTGATCACTTTCACGATCATCGGAACCCCTCGAGGTGGCACGCAACACCGAGCAGGTAGGGAAGTGCACCCACTCTACCAGGGCAGGCCTCACTCCACGTCCCAGGTGAAAATTTATTTTCGGGGCTTGCGGCCACCGGCGCCGTCCTCGGAGAGCGCCATTCGCAGTACCTCGCCGAGGCCGTCGCGCCAGTTCACCCAGTTGTGCCCGGCTGGCCGCTCCAGATACGTATGCGTGGCACCGCGCGCGGCAAGCGCGGCAGCGACGTGGCGGTTCGCTTGCGTGAGCCACTCCAGCCCGCCGCAATAAAGGATGTAGCGCAACGCCGGCACGTGAGGCAAGGCGAGCACTTGCTCGCGCAGCCATTCGCGACCGTCGTGATGCTCCTGCGGCGACTCCGGCGCGGTAAGAAACGCCCCCGAGAGCGTAATCACCGTGTCGAACCACTCAGGGCGCTTCCAGGCGAGCAGCATACTGACGAGGCCGCCGAGGCTCGCCCCGAGTAAGATGCGCCGCCCGTTGCATACCGCACCACCCTCGCTCTCCACCTGCGGCACAAGCTCCTCGAGCACGAAGCGCTGGTAAACTTCGTTGTGCGGGTACTCCTGTTCGCGCCGCTCCGGCGGAATCAGCACGAGCCGGGCCGGCTCCACGACCCGGTCGGCAAGCATTGCGTCGAGCACCTGCGGCAACTGCCCATAGTAGAGAAAGCCGAGTCCGTCGTGCACATACACGCAAGGCGCCGCTTGCGACGATTTGAGGCCTCGTGGCGTATACACGAGCCAGCGGCGACGCTGCCCGAGGTACCGCGAACGCAAGCGGCCACGCACAAGCGTCCCTTGCGGCTCTCCTGCCTGGCGGTGAAAATTGTACCGCCCCGGCTGATACGCGGGCCCGAACACACTGCGGGCGAAGTCGTACCAAGGGTTGTGCGCCTCCTCGTTCAGCGGATCCGCACGATAATTTCCCTCCGCGTCCCGAAACGCATACTCGAAGTACGCATCCTCCGGCAACGAAAACGGCGCGAACCGCTCCACCGGAACGGGCCATCGCTTGAACGTCGCGAGGTCGTGAATGATATGCGTTGCCCAGGACGGAACGCTCGGCGAAAAGAGAAGCGTCATGGTGCGGTGACCGCTACAAGCAACCCAGAGGTGACGTGCCGCTACACGGGCACGCAAGTCGCCTCCTCGGCAATCCTATCACGTCCGCCACGCAGGAATTCTTTGCCGAGCCCTTACGACTACAAC
>SKZP01000051.1 GCA_007127275.1 Planctomycetota bacterium | reverse complement strand
CCCGCTACTCCTTTGGACAGCTAGCTCCCCGGACCTCTCACCCAGAGACGCACAGTTTCCCCAGCGAACACCCGGGCAACACAGTGCCTCTACGTCGGCAAATGCCATGCCGTTCGCACAGCTTGAAGGACTTGCGGGGACGATTGCAGCAACTCTCGCAATACAGGGGGGTTGCGCATCGAAGCCACCGCCTTTTCGCCGCCACATGCGCGCCCCGCCTGTTACCGAACCGTAGCGGTATGCGGGGCTGTGCGCCACGCCGTGTCGCACGCGTAACACCCGCTGTGGCAGCGGCGACTGTCGGAGAGCTTACTCCAGCTCAACGCGCCAATCAAGCCAGACGTGCCCCGCCGACTCGTACACGCGCACCCGCCGCAACGGCGCGAGGCCGCGAAAGCCCCGGCTGCGCACCACCTCGCCTGTGTCCATTCGGTAACAGACCCCGTGATGCGGGCAGGTAAGCAGCCCGCCGGCGACGTGCGCCCCATTCATCTCGCGCTGTTGATGGCTGCACCGGCCTCCACCGCGTGCAGCACCGTGCCGAGCCGGCAAACGACCACCGCCCCCTCGTGCTCGGGCAGGTCGCACCAAACCGGCACGCCCTCGGCAAATCCTTCGGCCGCACCCAGATCGATCGGACCCTCACGCATCGATGCCTCTGCTACGGAACGGTGACGCTTTTCGCAAGTCTCGCAGTCGCGCCAGTTATGCCGTTACCACCGCGTTACACCCGCTCAAGTCCGCTCGTCGAACGGGGCAACGGACGGCTCCTCCGGCGGGGGGGGGAATGGCGTGCGACCCACGGGCGACGCCCGTGGGCTTGGAGGAGGGGGAAGAATCCTGCGTTGTAGTCTTAGCGTCCGAGGCTAGGAGACTGTCACAATTCAATCCGTGGGTGGCACGTCAAGAGCAAAGCCCACGGGCTTCGCCCGTGGGTATCCGGTTTGCGCCTCCGACCCACGGGCGATGCCCGTGGGCTTGTTGGTCACCTGCACAGCCACGAGCCGCCACCTTGGGAAGTGGGACTCATGGTGCACGGACGCTGTCTGGACGTGTGGCTTATGACTCGAGCAGGTGCTCTTTTTCGTAAATGAACTCGGCGCGGGTGTCGCCGACGGGGTAGCCCATGGTGGTGAGCTCGATTGCGTCGCAGGGGCAGGCCTCTTCGCACATGCCGCAGAAGATGCACTTGAGCATGTCGATGGTGAAGATTGCCGGGCGCTTTTCGCGCGTCGGATCGCCGGTGGCGGGGTCGGCCCAGTGCTCCGGCACGGGGGCGGGCTCGATGTAGATGCACTCGGCCGGGCAGGCGGTGGAGCACATGAAGCAGGCGACGCAATTCTCGCGCGCGTCCTTGGTGCCGTCGGGCAGCATCCAGACGGTGGACTTTAGGCGGTGCTTGCCGCGAAAGCGCGGCGAACGCTCCGCCTTCACCTCCGGGTACTGCACCGTATACTTCTTGCGAAACGCGAGGTGCTTAAAACTGTTCGCCAAGCCGCGGACGATCTCCGGCAGGTAGAGCCGTTCGATCCAATCCATGGTGCGCTCGGTCGGCGTCGTCCTCGTGGTCATCGCGGTGCGTCCTTATGTTAACGGCAACTGCGCGTGCAAAGCGTTCTCTCGTCTCGCAGCCAAGTTCGCGGTGCGGTATCCTACCGCGGCCGTCACGGCGGGGCAAGGGGAGGCGCGTCCGACCGTGTATCCGCCCGCTTGGAGAAGCGTCGCTTCCACGTCCACGGGCTCCGCCCGTGGGTCGAATTCGGAATTGGGTGCGACCCACGAGCCAAGCCCGTGGGCGTGGATAACAATTCGTTTTGCTGTGGCCGCCGCACCCTCCTCACATCCGCGGCAGCGCACCTCTGGACTTGGCCCGTATCCGCGATGTCGCTGCTCACGTTCGACAACCTATCCAAGGCATTCGGCACCCAGGTCTGCTTCGAGCACGCCAGCGGCGCCGTCGAGCCCGGTGACCGTATTGGCCTGATCGGTGCCAACGGCACCGGCAAGACGACGCTGCTCAATTGCCTCGTCGGCCGGATCACGCCCGAGGACGGCGCGGTGCGCATGCAGTCCGGGCTGCGTCTGCGCATCCTTGAGCAGGACCCGGCGCTCAAGCCCGAGAACCTGCTGCGCGAGGAGGCGCTTACCGCGTTTGCCCATGTGCGCGAACTGGAAGCGCGCATCGAGGCACTCTCCGAAAAGATGGCCGAGCCGGGCATCTCCGAGGCGGAGATGAACCGACTGCTCGACGAGGTCGGCGGCCTACAGGCGGAGTTGGAGGCGAAAGGTGGCTACACCATTGACCATCAGGTTGATGCCGTGTTGATGGGCGTCGGCTTCACCCGCGACGAGTTCGACAAACCTGTCCACGGCCTCTCCGGCGGCGAGCGCTCCCGGCTCGGCCTGGCCAAGGTACTGCTAGGCACGCCGGACTTGATCTTTCTCGACGAGCCGACGAACCACCTCGACATCTGGGGCGTACAGTGGCTCGAAGACTTCCTCGCCTCGCAGTTCAAGGGGGCGGTGGTGATGGTCAGCCACGACCGCTACTTCCTCGACCAGGTGACGACGAAAACGTGGGAGCTCGAAGGGACGCGTCTCACCGAATACAAGGGGGGGTACTCGAAAAGCCGGCAACTCAAGGCCGAGGAGTACGAGCGCCGGCTCAAGGAGTACGAGCAACAACGCCAAGAGATTGAGCGCCAGGAAGAGTTCATCCGCCGGCACATTGCCGGGCAGCGGACCCGCGAGGCGAAAGGCCGGCGCCGGCGCCTCGACCGGTTTAAGCGCGATGAAGCGCTCGAGCGGCCGGAGGCGCCGCGAAATCAGGTGCGACTCGACCTGCAAACCGAGCGGCGTACCGGCGCCGAGGTCGTCACCGCGCGCCACTTGCACTTCGAATACGTGCCGGGCGAGCCGCTGTTCAGCGAGCTCGACCTCGAGGTGCAACCGGGGGAGGTGCTCGGCATTGTCGGCCCCAACGGCTCGGGGAAGACGACGCTACTGAAGTGTCTCGCGGGGGAGCTTGAGCCGAGCGGCGGCAGCATACACACCGGCGTGACCATCCACTCGGCCATACTCGCGCAGCGAGAAGCGTTCGAGGACCCCGAGCAGAGCATTCTGGATCACCTTCAGCGCACCTACCCCCGCTACGACGAAAAGCCGTTGCGGGATCTGCTTTCCTTGCTGCTCTTTCACGGCGACGACGTGTACAAGCCGATCAAGGTGCTCTCCGGCGGCGAAAAGAAGCGCGTCACCCTCGCGAAGATCTTTCTCAGCGACGCAAACCTGCTCTTTCTCGACGAGCCGACGAACCACCTGGATTTGCCCAGTCGCGAGGCGCTCGAGGAGGCGCTGGAGGACTACACCGGCACCATTGTGCTGGTCAGCCACGACCGCTACCTGTTGGACAAGCTCTGCGACCGCATCCTCTGGCTCGCGCCGAGCCGCGGCTTCGCGCTGACCTCGCGGGACGACACGAGCAACGGCCCGGAGCACCGGCTGTTCTGGGGCAACTACACCGACATGGTCGAGACGGTGCGCAAGGAGCGGGCGCAACGCGCCGCGGAGCGCAAGAAACGCGAGCGCAAAGCCGCCGCCACCTCCCTGCCGCCGGCACCGAAGAAGAAGGCGAAGCGCCGCTTCCCCGGCTCCATCTCCGAGCTGGAGCGCACCATTGAAGAGGTCACGCAACAAGTGCTCGACATCGAAGTCGAGCTAGGCAACGCCGAAACCTACGAAGACCCCGAGCGCGTCCGCAAGCTAACCGCGCAATACCAAGAACAAAAGCAGCACCTCGACGACCTCGAGCACGAATGGCTCGAGCGCCAAGAGTAAGTCACCCCCGGCGCCGACCCACCCGGTACAGCCGGCTGCAACCAAAGCCGGCTGCACCCGCTGCTGTCCTGGGCTACCCCTCGGCCGTCTCTGCGGCGCCGACTCGTTTGCGAGTTCGTTCACAGTCGCCTTCCCGCCGGCGCACTTTGGGGCGGCACGGAGGGAACGTGTCCCGCGGCGTCGTCCGAGCCCGAACCGTGGGAAGTGTGAGTGCACTCTTGTTTCGTGCTTGTCGCTCAGGTAGGTTCACACCTTTCACCGCCCCCCTCCGTAGAACGTCTCCCCCCTTTCGAGTGCACCACCATGAGTGACTCTCACCGGCGGCCGCTGCCGCTCATTGTGTTCTTGTCTCTCGCTTGGATCTTGGTTCCTGTCGCCGCCGTGGCCGGTGCCGAAGAAACGAGCGAAGCGAACGGGGCGGGTGCCGACGCAGACTTGAGCGAGGGCAACGAGGCACCGGCGAGCGACGCGGCAGGCGAGGCGGAGGGCGGCGACGACGAAGCGCCGGCGACGGAAGGCGAGGCCGCCCCCGCGGATGCGCCGGCGCATGACCGCATCATTCTCACCAACGGCGAGATCCACGACGGGACGTTCCAAGGACTGCGCGACGGCTCGTACCGCCTCAATTCGGAAGGCTTCGGCACCATTGCCGTCGAGCCCGAGCAGGTCGAGCGGGTCGAGCTTGCCGAGCCGCGCCTCATGCACGTCAAGACCGGCAAGCGAGAGTCGGCCGTCGAGGTTCGTTTCGTCAGCCGTGACGGGGAGCTGTGGCTCGAACCGTTCGAGGCGCAGCCGGAGCCCTTCGTGCCCGGCGACTACATGCTCGTGCAAGTCGAGCCCATTCCCGACGCCGTGTGGAGCTTCCGTGCCCAGGCGACCATGACGTTCACCGCCGGCAACTCGGAGACCTTCGGCAGCGGCCTCTTCACCCGCCTGCGGCGGACCACCGACTTCGACAACCTTACCTTCGAGTACGAGTTCGGCTACCAGGAAAGCCGCAGCGCCGCGGCGTCGGTCACCGAGCGCTTTCACCGCGGTCAGGTCGGATACCGCTACTTCTTTCAGTCGTGGTGGGGCGCGTTCGCTCGCAGCACACTGCGCAGCAATCTGCTCGCCGGTATCCAGCTCCAGAACGCGAATGAACTCGGCCTCTCCGCCAACCCGGGACTGCCCGACGACCTCGACTTGACCTTCGACCTCGGTGTGACGTTCACCTACCGCGACCGCGTCGGCCAGGAATCCGAACTCTACGGCGGCGCCTCGGCCGCGTTGCAACTCACCTGGAGCGCCAGCGAAAGCCTCGAGTTGTTGTTCTACAACGGCTTCGACCTTTCCTTCGACGACACCGACAACTGGAACAACGTGACGCGCCTTTCGGGGGACTTCAAAGTCACCGACATCTTCTCCGCGGGCTTCGTCGCCGAAATGTCCTACGCGAACCAACCCGCAGCCAACTTCCGCAACACCGACTTCCGTCTCGTTGCCACGCTGGGAATCTCGCTGTAGTGCGAGGGCTGGGAATCTCGCTGTAGTGCGAGGCTTGCGGGCGAGACACGGTGCGCCTGCGCGT
>SKZP01000445.1 GCA_007127275.1 Planctomycetota bacterium | reverse complement strand
CGGGCCGCGGCCCGCGGGCTTGACATTACGGATCTTCATGCGCGGGTGGTTCAATATTGTGGCCCCGCATAAGCCGGCTGCACCCGTCGCCTTAGGCCGCTCTTGACGGTGTGCGCTGGGGTTGTATCCTTCGGCCTTCTCCTGCCGCGGTACGCGGTGGGACTGGCGCGTGCGTATCCTAACGTTACGTACCTAGAGAACCGGATGCGCGGCAGTTGAGCGCTCGTGCCACGGGTTTTGACGCTAAAACGGAAGGTGAGGGGCCACAGGATGCCCACGCCGAAGAACATCAAGCTGTTTCCCGGCAACGCCAACCCGGCGCTGGCGGACGAGATCTGTCGCAGCCTCAATCTCGAACCGGCGCACGTGCGCCTCGAGCGCTTCCCCGACGGGGAGATTCACTGCAAGGTGCTCGACGACGCCCGCGGCTCCGACGCCTTCATCATTCAGCCGACTTGCCCGCCGGTCAACGACACGATCATGGAGTTGCTCATCCTGATCGACTGCCTGCGCCGGGCCAGTGCGGAGCGGATTACCTGCATCATCCCCTACTTCGGCTACGCCCGCCAGGACCGCAAGGACGAAGGCCGCGTACCGATCACCGCGAAACTCATCGCCAACATGATCAGCGCCGCCGGCGCCGACCGCATCCTGACGATGGATTTGCACGCCGCGCAGATTCAGGGCTTTTTCGACATCCCGGTGGATCACCTCTACGCAGCGCCCGTCTTCGAGAAGCACTACCAGCGCTTGAACATTCCGGACCTGACGGTGCTCGCCGCCGACGTCGGCAGCTCGAAGCGCGCCGGGCTGGTTTCAAAGTATCTCAACGCACCGCTGGCCATTGTCGACAAGCGCCGTTACTCGCCGCAGGAGACCGAGGCCTTTCACATCATCGGTTCGGTCGAGGGGCGCAACGTCCTGATCCCGGACGACATGATCTCCACCGGCGGCACCATTGTCACCGCGGTGGAAGCGGCGCGCCGGCACGGCGCCAAGGACATCTACGTCTGCGCCACGCACCCGGTGTTAGCCGGCCCCGCCGTGGAGCGCCTCAATAGCCTGCACGTCAAAGAGATTGCCGTCACCGACACCATCCCCGTCGGCGGCAAACCGCTCGAAAATCTCAAGGTCTTAAGCGTGGCGGAGATGCTAGCCGAAGCCATCCGGCGCATCCACGTCGCCGAGTCCATTTCGCAGATGTTTAGTAGGGAGGAGTAGGAGTGTGGCTAGTGCAAAAAGTGATTAGCCATCCAAGTCAGTGATGCAAGGGCGAAAGTAATTTCTTGCCACGACCCGCTTCCCACGACCCGCTTCCCACGACCCACGACCCACAAATCACCCAGAGGCTCATCCATGGCTGAATTCATTTCCCTTCAAGTCGAGAAGCGCGAGGCCGTCGGCAAGGCCCATGTCGAGAAGTTGCGACACCTCGAGAAGCCGAAGGTGCCCGGGGTCGTCTACGGCCAGGGGGCGGATCCCTTGCCGGTGCAGTTGCTCGAGAAGGAGCTTGCCAAGGTGCTCAGTACCGGGCACCAGTTGGTGCGGATTGACCCCGGCACCGGCTCGACACCCGCCTGGATCAAAGAGGTGCAGTGGGATACCTACGGGGACCGCATCCTGCACATTGACTTTCTGCGCATCAATGCCGACCAGGAGATGGAGGCGGAAGTGACGCTCGAGTTCGCCGGCGTCGAGGACGTTGCCGGCGTCTTTCAGCCGTTGCGCATCACCGCTCCCGTGATTGGCAAGGTTGCCGAGTTGCCTGACCAGATTCGCGTCGTGGTCAGCAAGATGCGCCCCGGCGACCAGCTTACCCTTGCGGATCTTGAGCTGCCTGAAGGGATTCGCGCCGCGGGGGATCCACGGCTGACCATTGCGAACGTGCAGACCAGCAAGGCGCAGGCCGCTGCCGAAGCGGAAGCGGAAGCCGCCGGGGAGGCCGCCACCGCCGCGCCGGGCGTTGCCCCGGAAGAAGGAAAGGCCGAAGAAAAGAAGGAAGGCGAGTCCTCCTAGCGGACTCGTCTTTGTGGCACGAGAGGAGCGAAACGCATGGGCTTGTGGTCGCGGCTCTTTGGGCGCAGCAAGCGAGAGGGCTCGGCCGAGCCGTCGGCCGACGACGAGGAGTCGGGGCCGATGAAACTGATCGTCGGACTCGGCAACCTCGAGCCGCGCTACGTAGGCACGCGCCACAACATTGGCTTCATGGCCGTCGACGCGCTCGCCGCCGAGCACGGCGCCACCTTCACCGGCTCGAAGCATCAGGCCCACACCTGCACTGTACACCCGCAGTCCGGGCCGAAGCTGGTGCTCGCCAAGCCGACGACGCTGATGAACCGCAGCGGCCACGCCGTGCGCAAGCTCGTCGACTTCTACCGGGTGGATCCGGAAAGCGACCTGCTCGTCATCTGCGACGACTTTTCGCTCGATCTCGGCCACTTGAGGCTGCGCCCGAAAGGCTCGCACGGCGGGCAAAACGGGCTTCGCCACATCATTGAAATGCTGGGCTCGGACCAATGGGCCCGCTTGAGGTGCGGTATCGGACCGGTGCCGCCGTCGACCTCGCCGTCGAGCTTCGTCTTGGACAAGTTCAGGTCGGGCGAGAAGAAAGAGGTCGAGGACATGGTCGAGCGTACCGTGATGTGCGTCTTGACCTACGCCAGCGAGGGACTCGAAGCCGCGCAGGCCCGCTACAACGGTAAGGCCGGCTAGCGTGACAGAGTCTTGATTCCGGTCCCCGACGGTGGACGCCGGCCGTGCGGTCGGTTTGGGTCACCGCCGAGCATGTCAGTGTCTCCGTGTACACTGAAGGACGTTCGCGAGAACGCAGGAGAATGAGTAGCCGTGAGTAGTACCCGTTTCTATGAGGCCATGTTTCTGGTGGATGCGAACTGGGCATCCAACGACTTCGACGCGGTCACCGAGTCCATTGAGGCCAAGGTGACCAAGTACGGTGGCAGCGTCCGCCGGCTGGAGCGCTGGCAGAACGAGGCGAAACGCAAGCTCGCCTACCCGATCAAGCAGGAGCGCACCGAGCACACGCACGGCACCTACGTGCTCTGCGCGCTCGAGTTGCCGCCGGAGGCGCCGAACCACATTTCGCGCGAGGTGGAGTTGGACAGCCACTTCCTTCGCGCCCTGGTTCTTGCCCGCCGCGAGGATGAGATTGACCGCATCTTCGAGCCGTTCCCGGAAACCGACTCGCGTGGCCGGCCTATCCGCGGCGCCGACGTCGACGAGGAATTGGCCGAGGAAGGGGTCGACCTCGCGGGCGCCGACGCCGACGCCGACGCCGACGCCGACGCCGACGCCGACGCCGACGCCGACGAAGAAGAAGAGGAGGAAGAGCCCGAGGAGCCGGCCTCCTAGCGAGGGACGACGCGACGGCGACACCGCTTCGGTTCGCGCGCCCCTCGTTCCCTGTGGCTGTCGGCTTCCCGGTTCTGCCGAGGGATGGACGAAGAGACCGAGCGAACGAGGAAGAGTGTTGCCGGGCGGGGCGCGGGGCTGGTAGGACACCCCTTCTCGTAGTGCCGTGCCTCCACAGGTGGCGCCGCCGCGACGACGTGCAAGCAGGAGAGCGACCATGCTGAACAAGGTATTTTTGATCGGCAACCTCACCAAGGACCCCGACGGACCGCGCCCGGCCGGCTCGAGCACGGTGACCAACTTCCGCATTGCCGTGAACGAGCGCTTCGGCGAAGGCAAGGAGCGCACGCTGTTCATCGACGTAGACTGCTGGGGCCGCACCGCGGAACTCGCCGCCGAGTATCTGCACAAGGGCCGGCGCGTCTTCATCGAGGGGCGCTTGCAACTCGACGAGTGGGGCGAAGGGGAGGAACGGCGCTCCAAGCACAAGGTCGTCGCCTTCAACATCCAGTTCCTCGACGGCCGAGGGCGCGACGGCGAGGGCGGTGGCGGCGACTACGGCGAGCGGGACGACTACCGCGGCAGTGGCCCCGCCTCTCCGCCACGCAGCGAAAGCACAGGCAGCGAAGGGCGCAGCGAAGGCGGCCCCGCCAAGTCGAGCCTACCCGACTACGGCCTCGACGACGACGTCCCTTTCTAACGACGAAGCAACGAATCACCGACTCACCAAACCACGACGAAACTCAAGGAGCACGCAAATGGCACGAGCCGCCATCCGCCGCAAACGCAAACCACGCCGCCTCGGCAAGACCCGGCGCTGCAAGTTCACCCCGCTGGGCAAGCCTTCGCCGGACCGCTGGGATCTCTGGCCGATCGACTACAAGAACGCCGAGTTGCTGCTCAAGTACACGACGAGCCAAGGCAAGCTCTTCAGCCGCAAGCGCTCCGGCAACAGCGCCAAAGCGCAAAACAAAATGAAGCGTCAGCTCAAGTACGCTCGCTACATGGCGTTGATTCCGTATGTCGCCGAGCAGTAGGGAACGTGGTTGCTTGTCGCTAGTGGCTAGTAAGAAGCAGGTTGGTGAGAGAAGCGACAAGCTACTCACCAGCCACTAGCCATTAGCCATTAGCCACCAGCCACCAGCCACCAGCCACCAGCCACCAAAAACCACCATGAAAGTTCTTCTTCGCGAAAGCATTCGCAAGCTCGGTAAGCGGGGCGAAGTCGTAGAGGTCGCTTCTGGATATGCGCGCAATTACTTGCTGCCGCAGCGGCTCGCGTATCCGTTTTCGCCGGAGTATCAGCGCCGCCTCGAAGTGGAGAAGCGCCGCTACGACATGAAGATGGCGAAGTTCAAGGAGCAGCGGGAGGAGCTTGCCGACCGACTGCGCAACGTGCAGCTCACCATGACGGTCAATGCGACGCCGGAAGGGCAGCTATACGGGGCCATCCACCCGCGCCAAATCGCCGAGATCTTCAGCGAACAAGGCATTGAGCTCGAAGAGAGCGCCGTGCGGCTCAAGGAACCGATCCGCAAGACCGGTTCGCATGCGGTGCCGTTGAAGCTGCACCCGGATGTTGATGAAGTGGAGATTCTCATCCAGGTCGCCGCTCTCGAGCAGTCCTAAGTTCCTTGTGCACGGAGTCCTCACGTCCGCAGCGACGGTTTCGCCACAACGGCGGAACACCGTAGCTGTAGCTCACCACACCCGGCGAGCTCCCCGACGGCGGTGCCGACTGGCACCGCCGCGGCCGCAGCCCGAAACTCGTCGGCACTAACGCTTGAGTCGGACGCACGAGGCTGCTATATGGGGACTCCCCTTTCATGCCGGGGTGGCGGAATGGCAGACGCGGCGGATTCAAAATCCGCTTCCTGGAGACAGGAGTGAGGGTTCGAGTCCCTCTCCCGGCATTAGCAGCTCTTCCAAGAGATTCCGAGAGGACTCCGCGCGGGCTCTCTGCGTTGCGCCGAAGGGGCGTCCGAGGGCAGCCGCCCCATTTTAACCACAGGGGCGGTTCTCTAAGCGCCGAGGGCGTGCG
>SKZP01000356.1 GCA_007127275.1 Planctomycetota bacterium | reverse complement strand
AGTAACGGCACCTGCAGCGAGCCGTCCCGCTCCTCGACCGGAATCTCGAACTCCGGGACAAAGGCGAGGGCGAGTATGTCCTCGGAGAGGAAGCGCCACTTGACGCCAAGGCCGATGAACTGACCGAACTCGGCTTCCTCGTCCTCGACGACACTCAAGAAATTGACGGTCAGCCGCGCCTCGAAATCCTCGAGGAAGCCATAGCGGGCAAGAATCGGCGTGTCGAGGATGTAGCCGTCCCCGACGCGGTTGATCAGCGAGGTCTCGACCTGCAAGTCCCCTTCGGGGGCCGGGGTCGAGGTGACGCCCGCGGTGGCAAGGTCGGAGCGCGGTCGCTCGTCGTCCCAGGCGAGGCCGGCCTGCGCACGCGCCTCAGAGACCCCGAGCGCAAACAGCCCTCCGAGAATCAGTCCGGCGAAGAGGATCCCCTGCAGGGAGGATCCGGCGCCGTGAAGACGGCGGCGAACGGCGAAGTTGTCGGTTGCGACGGTGAACATGTAAGGCTCCTCTGCTCCATTGCGCGTACCCATACGGCGAGTTCCGAACGGCACCCGTTCCCGTCAACACCTCCACGCGCGGTGGCATTTCGCGGACTATCATATATGCGCGAGCGTGCAGTCGAGCCCGAGGCAAGCGCGTTTTTTCGGCCGTGCGACGAAAAACTGCACCTTCGTACCCAGAAAACCTTGACCCGCATACGCGCGGACGACTATAGTGGGGGGACAGGCCCTGATCTCGGGTATGAGTTGTGGAACCCTCCCTCGCCACCGCCTAGCGCACCCCCTCGTTGAGGACCAAACCGATGCGCCGATTTCTCGTCGTTGCGGTGCTTTCATTGGCCGTATTCTTCGGCAGCACCGGCTGCTTCTCGTTCGTGGACTGGTCGCACAACAAGATGCACCTCAAGGCTTGGGAAGTGCAGTTGCGCTCGTTCCACAAGTCCTTCGACCGCCTGATCCTGGACTACGACTGGGACGACCCGACGTTGCACGTCGACGACGGCTTCTCCGGCATGTAGTCCGGCTTCGGGATCCCGTAAACGCATTCGGTCTCCCTCCGCTCGCGAAGTCAGACTGGGGAAACCCCGAAGATGACGACGCCGCTGTGCAACCGGTTGCGCAGCGGTCGCGTCGTTTTGGCCGCGGCCTTTTGGCTGCTGGTTCACGGGCCTAGGCCTGGAGCACGAGGGCCCCAGCCCATTCGCACGGACGGGATTTTTGCCCCTCCCCCAAGACTACGGGCTTCGCCCGTGGGTCGAACCAGAATTCGCGTGCAACCCTCGGGCGAAGCCCGTGGGCATGTTCGTATCTGCACACCCACGGATTCAATCTTGACGGGCTACTAGTCGGCGCTGGGGTGGTTGCGGCGCAGGGCCTGCTGAAGCTTGCGCAACGCCTCGTTCTCGATTTGGCGCACGCGCTCGCGGGTGAGCCCGATCTCGCGGCCGATCTGCTTGAGAGTCATCGGCTCGTCGCGGCCGAGGCCGAAGCGCATCTGCAAAATGCTGCGTTCGCGCTCGTTGAGCAAGGCGAGCAGTTGCTTGATTTGCTCGAGGTCGACCTGGTCGGCAAGTTCTTCGTCCGGCGGCTTGTGGCGCTCATCCTCGAGCAACTCCCCCAAGGCGCGCTGGCCATCCCCCGTCCCCGAGTCCTCGTCGAGCGACTGGCTCGAGCGCATGGAGCGCGAAATGCGCTCGCCCATCTCCGTGCTTACCCCAATGGCCTCGGCGACTTCTTCCACCGAGGGCTGGCGTCCCGTCTGCGCGGCAAGGTTGCGCTGTGCGTGTTTGTACTTCGAGATCAAGCCGATCATGTACGTCGGAATGCGCACCGGCTTGCCCGTCGTGTCGAGTGCGCGGCGGATTGACTGCTTGATCCACCAGGTCGCGTAGGTCGAGAACCGTGTGCCCTGCGCGGGATTGAACTTTTCCACCGCGCGAAGCAGCCCGCCGTTGCCTTCCTGGATCAGGTCCATCAGCGAGAGGCCGCGGTGGGTGTACTGCTTCGCAATGTTGACCACCAGGCGCAGGTTCGCCCGCACCATCAGGTTGCGCGCCTCCAGCGACGCACCGTCGCGCAACGTCTGCTCGCGAGTCATGTATGGCAAGTAGGTGCGCAACCGCTTCAATTGCTCGGCCAACGGATGCGCCGCACCACTGTTCTTGTGCGCGGCACCATCTTCCTCCGGCTCGTCGTCGTTCTCTTCGTTGTGCCCGGGCGTGGCATTCGCTCCCCCCTCGGGCTTGCCGGGCGCCGCGCGCTCGGCGAGCGTGGCCTCGATCAATTCGTCAAGTTGCTCGCAAGTGGCGGCGAGCGCCGAGAGTGTCTCCGGCGACAACGGTTCATACGGCGGCCGCGGTCGCACGTGGCGAAGCGCTTGGCGAATCGCCTCCGGCGTTGCCGGGTCGCGCAACAATTCCTCGCGCAACGCAAATCCCAGCGCCGCCTGCACGCGCACTGCCAACTCGTGCTCTTCCGTCTCGTTCAGCAGCGGGACCTGCTTGATCTCCAGCAAATACGCCTCCATCGCCCCTTCGTGGCCACGGCCTGCGTCGGCCTTCGGCTCGTAGCCGCCGTCGAAAAAGGCGGAACTCTCCGCTGCCGACGTCTCGTCGTCGACGTCCGTCTCGTTTGCGTCCGCCAATTCGAGCGAATCCTCGTCCGTGCCCCGGGGCGAGCCGTGCGTGGGCAGGGACACCCGCCCACCGCCGCCGCGGCGACCGCGCGGGGATGAATCCCCGTTGGAGCGGGGCGCCGCGTTCCGCGACCGCTGTGTCTCGGCGCTCGACTTTTTCGTGCGCTGAGATTTCTTCTTCTTCTTCGCCGACGGTTTGCCTCCGCCTTCCACGCCGGTCGCACCGGATTCGGCCTCCTCGGCCGGCGGCGGCGGATCCACGGAGGGCTTGGCGTCGGTGCCGGTTGATTCGGGACGCGTGCGCTTCGTGCTCAACGTTCGTTTGCTGCGACGGCTTTTCGGGCTGTTCATGCGAGTGCGTGCGACCTAGGCCTCGTCGTCGAACCGCGGAGGCATGACCGGAAAGCCGTGGCATGGCGGGGCGCCAAGCAAGGGAAACCGGGCTTCCGATGCGCCCCATGCTAGCCGCCGCGCCGCGCCAAGGCAACGCCGCCCCCCGAGAAGCCGTTCGCAATGCGGAAGTGTCCACGCAAAGGGCTGTCGCCACCCAAGACGAGCGCAGGGCGCGAGCCCTGCGCTCGCCTCAAAAGGGAACCACTGCCGTTGCCGGCTACCCCACTCATTATTTCTCGTTCCCAATGTCGCGTAGGATCGTTCGTTTCGTACACTACCGGCGTGTGCGCATCTCAGACTGCCGTATCACGCGAAGCACGCAAGCAAACGAACAAACGTGGAGTGATGATTGTATGGACAACACGCGACTGGCTTTTCTTGCCCTCATCGGTCTCGCCTTGCTCGGCGTGGCAATCGCCATGAGCCTGACCGAGGACATGGGCACCCAAGCGGATGATGAAGAAGAAAACAATGGCAACGAATCGCAGCACGTAGAAGGGGACCAGCATGGCACCGACGAGCCCAGCACGACCCTGATCGACACGGAGTTGCCCGACGACGGGCGTCTGCGCGCCAGCTATGCGTACTTCCAGGCGATGGTCGACCAGGACCCCGAAGCCATTGTCGAGACCATGTCGGTGCCGTTGCGCAAAGCCGCCATTGTGATGCTGGCCGGGATCCTCCATCACAATGAAGTCCCGCAGCTTCCGCCGATGTTGCAGGTGCACGGGGCCGAAGAATTGCTCGAAGCACCGCCCCACCCGGCGGCGGCGGCCGAGTTTGTGCGCACCTGGGAGGAGACGTTCGAGGACGTATCGGTCGACGGGCTGTTGACACAACTGCTCGAGCTGGACTTCTCGAGGCCGCAACCGGTCTTTAGCTTCGAGGCTGACTTCGACTACGAGATGCGCGACCCCGTGCAGCGCGGCGACCACGCCTGGACGGAAATGCACGTCTCCCACGAAGGCGAGACCCGCCACGTCGGCCACCACCGCGTGCGCAAGGAGGATGACGGCACGTGGCGCATTCTCTCCTACCACCCCATGTTCGACTTGATTTTCGGGATGGCGTTCGAGGCGAAGACCGAGTCGCCGGCCAACTACGACGTTTGGGCGCAGCGGCATACCAATCGACTGCTTCACGAAACGGCCACCGCCTACGCCACTCATGTCAGTGACGACGGGGAGCTGCCCGCGCCAAACGAGGACGGCGATACGACAGAACTACTCGAAGCACTCCGCACTCCGGAGGATCTGGCCTTCGACGCCGAGCAAGACGGCAAGCTCGTCGACGCGTGGTTCCGCCCGCTGCGCTACGAAACCCTCGCAAGCGACGAAGAGAATGGCGAGTCGCGCGTTGTCTTGCGCTCAGCGGGCTTCGACGACGAGTTCGGCACCGATACGGACCTCGTCGTCGAGCTTTCCGAGAACTTCGAGCGGCCGGCGAACCCGCAGGTGGAATTCGACCTGCGCCTGCCCGGCGACGAGGACGACGTGCGCACCGTGCGCCTCGAGCTGTTCAAGGACGAGGTGCCCAACGGAGCGCGCAACTTCCTCAACCTCGTCGCCGACGGCTTCTACGACGGCACGAAGTTTCACCGCATCATCAAGGAGTTCATGGTCCAGGGCGGTGACCCGCACACCCGCACCGGCGAAGGACAGCCTGGCACCGGAGACGCCGGCTACCGCCTACCCGACGAAGTTACCGGTCGCGAGTTCGACACCCACGGCTTGCTCGCCTACGCCAACTCAGGGCCCAACTCCTCGAGCTGCCAATTCTTCGTAACGCTGGGGGCTCAGCCGGGGCTCAACGACCGCTTCGACCACGAGCGCGAAATGCGTGTGCACTACACCATCATCGGCCGCGTCCTCGAGGGATACGAGCACATTGAAGCTGCTGGCGCGGTCGAAGTACGCCGGGAAGGCCAGAACGCGGAACCCGTCGAGGATGTCCACCTCGTCGAGGCCCGCGTTGTCGGCGAGTTCGAAGGCCCGTATCCGGTTCGCGACATGAGCATGGAGTAGTCCCCCGAAACCGCAGATTCTTGACGAAAAAGGCAAGCGCAGGGCGCAAGCTCTGCGAGGCGAACTCGCGTAATCTCGTGTTTGCCTCGCAGGCTTGCGCCTTGTGCTTGCCTAAGAAATGAAAACCAAAGGCATTCAGGCGCCCCGCCTGCGCCACAGAGGATTCGGTCTCAAATGGCGCAGTACCCTTAAGTGACCGAACCGCGGAGGCCCGCCTGTCGGGAATTGTCGCCTCAACATTGTCCGGCTGCCCCCCAGCACTCGTCGCCTCAGCTTGTGCTGAAGGCGGGTTTGTCGGTGATGGTGTTGCCGAGGATGAGCATGTGGGTGTCGTAGGTGTCTACGCTGATCAGGTTGGT
>SKZP01000105.1 GCA_007127275.1 Planctomycetota bacterium | reverse complement strand
CGCACTTGGCATGCCGTCGTTCGACGCGGCGCCGCTGATTGCGGCCCTCGCCTTGGCGGCGGTACACATGATCGTGCCGGCACTGCGCGTCTTCGACGTTTTGCCGCGCAGCCGGTGGTTGAGCTTTTCCGGCGGGGTGAGCGTCGGATACGTCTTTATGCACATTCTGCCGAAGCTGGGCGAAGGGCAGACGGCCTTTCACGAGGCAGGCGGAAGCGGCGGTGGCATGCTCGCGCAGATGCCGCATCATGTGTACGTCCTTGCGTTGCTGGGGCTCGCCTTCTTTTATGTGATTGAGCGGCTCGCACTGACACGACGTACCCTGCGCGAGAACGAGTGGCAGCGCAGCCCCGGCGAGCCGGTGCACCTTGAGGCATTGCGCGAGACGCCGAGCCGCGACATCTTTTGGGTGCATCTCGCTTCCTACGGGCTCTACAACGTGCTGATCGGCTTTCTGCTCTTGCACCGCGTCTACGACCAGCCGGGGGAGTACTCGCTGCTGTTCTTCACCGTCGCCATGGCGCTGCACTTTTTCGTCACCGACCACGGGTTGCACGCCCACCACGAACGGACCTACCACCGCATTGGTCGCTGGGTACTCGCTGGCTCCGTGATGCTCGGCTGGGGGTTGGGCACGCTGCTCACCTTGCCCGAGGTGGTCCAGGCCGGCCTCTTTGCGTTCCTCGTCGGCAGCGTGATTCTCAACGTGCTCAAAGAAGAGCTCCCCGCCGCTCGACAAAGTCGCGTCGTCCCCTTCTTGGCAGGCGCTTTCGGCTACGCGGCCATCTGGCTCTTTTTCGTATGAGGGAGCGAAGCGAACGCCGCGCAGCAAGACATTCGCCGCGCCGACGAACGGCGACCCGTGGGCGTACAGCGGCATCACGAATGCTCGGAAACGGACCCACGAGCCGCGGCACGGGGGCGTATTGACAATCTTGAACGCCTGGCAGGGTTGAGTCGACGGCCGCCCGCGCCATCCTGGATTGTTAGCCGGCCGCGCAGAGGCTGACGAACTCGGCTTGGCGCTCCGCCCAGTCGCGCAGCTTGGCCATTGCTTCTTTCTCGATTTGACGCACTCGTTCGCGAGTGAGGCCGACCTCTTTGGCAACCTCTTGCAGCGTCTTCGGCGCTTCCCCGTCGAGACCGAAGCGCAGGCGAATGATCCTGGCCCGGCGTCCGTCGAGGCGGTCGACGAGATGGCGGATGCGCTCCAGGTCGTAGACCGACTCGTCATCCACCTTCGAGAAACCGTGTCGGTAGTCGTGGTCAATGTCGTCCGGCTTCTCCCCTTCGTCGAAGCTGACAATGCGAGAAAGTCCGTCGCTTGCCAAAATGGCCCGCTCCACCGCGTCGCGGTTCTGCGGCGGCACCTCCAGTGCGTCGACAATCTCGGCGAGCGACGGCGCATGGCCATGCTCTTCCTCCAAGCGGGTCGCGACTTCGCGCCAGTTGCCAATGATCTGGCGCATATAGGACGGAATACGTACCGGGCGCGCCGAGTTCGTCAGCGCCTTGCGGATGGACTGCTTGATCCACCAGACGGCGTAGGTGCTGAACGTGTTCTCGCGGCTCGGGTCGTACTTCTTTACCGCCTGCATCAAGCCAATGTTCCCCTCGGCAATCAGGTCTTGCAGGCAGAGGCCGCACCCGAGGTATTGCTTGGCGACGTTGACGACCAAGCGCAGGTTCGCCTCGGTCAGCGTGGCGAGCGCGTCCTTCTGGCCCTTTTGCGCCCGACGAGCAAGTGCCCGCGTTTCCTTGTCGGTGAGTAACTCGCGGCGGGTGATGTCGTGAAGATACAAGTCAAGCGGATCCAGCGTCATGGCTGCTCCCTCGCTCGCGGTGGCTCGGATTTTCTGGACAGGCTCGAACGCAACCGGGTATTCGCAATCCGCGTGCCGCTCGAAGAAAAACCTGCCACCTTTCGCACGAGGGCCCCTGTAAAGCGGTTCATACGCTGCGCCGTCGAGCGGTGCGTGCGCCTCGTTTCCGCAACCAGCTTTCCAATGCGGTTACCTGGTTACCTTTCGAGGCTCGCTGGTAACTCGGTAACCTCGCACGCCTGTATTCGCGAATTCGGGATTTGTGGCCCCAAGCCCACGGGCTCGCCCGCTTCGCCCGTGGGTCGAACCGTGATTCGCGTATGACCCACGCGCAAAGCCCGTGCTTGGGGGAGGGGGCGAAAAACCCGCGTTGTAGTCTTAAGCGTTAGGTCTGACGCAAGCGCTGGCGCCAGGCGCGAGCATTGCGAGGCGAACCCGCGTGGTTCCGTGCTTTGCTTCGCAAGGCACGCGGCGTGGCACCCTGTGCTCGTTATGATTCTTCAAACGAAACGACTACCGGTTTGGGTGACCTTGTCGCAGCGAGGCGCCCACAAAACGTCGCGGTGCTTGCCTCCGCACGGTGTGGCGCGTACCCACGGCAATCTTGTGGTGCCTCCCCCTGGCACGGACGGACGGGGCGTTGATGCAGCTACATTGCACGAGTTCGAACGCGAGAGGCTACGCGACGTTGTCGCTGGCAAGTGTGCTGATGGCGCTTGCGGCGTGTGTGTTGCTTGCCTCGCCGTGGGTGCCGTTCGTGGCGGAGGCCGGCAACGGCAATACCGTGCAACGGGTGGAGGCGGCTTTCGTGCTGCAGGAGCAGGGCAACGCCGACGCCCGAATGCGCGCCGCTACGGACACCGCCGCGACCTTCGGCTACGAATTGCGGAGCGCGGAGGCACTTGCCGAAGCGTCGCCGGCCACATTGACGGCGTGGGCGCGACGCACTCGGGCCGCAGCGGATACGAGGCGCTTGTGGGAGGCGCGTGCCGTTGCCGAGTTCGTGGCGCAGCATCCGGAATTGTTTGCCGAGACTTCCGTCGTGGATGCGCGCCGCCTTGTCCGCCGCGTGACGGCGTTGCCGGGGCTTGCGCTGATTGTCTTTGCGCTGACGCTCTTTGCGCAGATGCGACCGTTGCATCCGTTGCTCGCCGTGGCGGTGGTCGCCGCTGGCGGCTATCTCGTTAGTCTCTTCGCGTTCGCGCAGCCGGCGACGCTGCCGGGGGAGGGCTGGGGCGCCGGCGCCTTCGCGGTGTTGCTCGGCTCGCTGACGTGGTTGCAGGCGGGCATGGCGAGCTTGCTTGCACGAGCGTGGCTGCGCAAGGCCCCGCGCCGGCTCCGTTGAAAAACGCGCTCCCCTCCGGCTACGCCTCTGCGTCGCGGCCACGCCGGTAGGAAGGTCAGCCGCGCAGGCGTGCCAGTTGGCATGTTGAGCAGCGCAACCGACGACAACGAAGCACCGTCGAGCGCAGGTGCTCGACCCGAAGATGTAGCCATGACACAACACTAGACATCAAGCTCGTCGTCCTCGGCAAGGTCGTCGAGCAGCTCGTGGAAGTCGGCGCTGCCGCCGGGCTCGCTGTCGTCCTCAAACGGTTCGAGCTCGAGGTCACTCGGCGTGTAGTCGACGCGCCCGCTGCTTTCTCCCTCTTCTTCCAGCGCGAGTTCAGCGATCTCGTCCCCCTCGTCGCTTTGTCCTTCTCCTTTGGGCGGTGCGCCGTGCGTCTCGAAGAACGCTTCCAGCGCCTCTTCGTCGAGGTCGTGCAAATCACCACTGATCGAGCCCGGCTTTGCCTCTTGCGAATCCGTTTCCTTTCGTTTGCGCGGGTCGGACTGGCCCAGCTTGGGAAGGGGGCCGCGCGAAATAATGTCGGCCGGCGAAACCTCGGCGACGTCCCCCAGGTCCATCAACGACTCATCCAGGGCACTCTCCGGTGCAACTCGACCGTCCGTCACCTTCGACGTGTCGACGGGAACCGCATCCGCAGCGGGCGGCCCGGCTCGCAATTCCTCGCTTTCCTCGAGTTCTTCGTTGCGCAGCGACTCGATTTGATTCGAACGGTACAGCTCGTGGCGTTGTCGTTCGCGCTTCGCTCGCACCCGCTTCGGGTCCCATTCCGGCTCGCGCAGCGCACGCACCTTCTTGCCGTCGAACTCGAGAAAGATGGTTCGCGGCGGAATGCGCAACGGCGAGCCGCATGACGGACAGCGCGAGCGCTTGCCGGCCTGCCGCACCAGCGTGCGCATGATCGAGTCGCATTCGTAGCACTTGAGTCGCAAACTCTCGGACATCGCCATCCGCCATGATTTGAGTACGAGCACGAGCACAAGACAACGCACAGCAACTGCGTAGATCCGACCATTATCCGTTGGCATCCACACGTGAGCAAGCGCGGACATGGTAGTTCGTGCATCACCAAATGGCGGAAGAGTTCCTTCGCCTCGCACAGCCTTCGCTCGTGACGCTCAATGTTCGGAAGGTGTTTCCTGCTGGCTCCTTATGCGTCGCGCTCGGTTTCGTGTTCGTCCAGCGTCTCTAGGAAGTGACCGGCGCGGTTCTTCAAGCGGCGGCTAAGCGCGGATTGGGAAATGCCGAGCATGCTTGCGGCAATGGATTGCTTGCCGCTGGCGCGGCGCATCGCTTCGTCAATCAGTTGGTTCGCAGTCTCTTTGAGCGTCGGCAGTCGCGGTGGAAAGACGACTCGCGTCGTCGGGACCGGAGCCAACGACGGCGACGCGGCACTTGTTTCCGAATCCTGTTGTGCTTGCGCCCCCAGGGTGCGGTGGCGGTCAATATGCTGCTTGAAAGCCAGCATGGAGAGCTTGCGACTGCGATGCTTCGCCACGCTGTCGTGCACCATGGCGCGCAGCTCGCGGACATTGCCCGGAAAGTGGTACGCGGCAAGCAGTGCGACCAACTCTTGCGGCGGCGTCGGGGGATCCTTGTCGTATGCGTCCGACGCCTCGTGCAGAAAGTGCTTGAGCAACAGTGGGATGTCCGCCGGGCGCTCTCGCAACGGCGGCAAGCTCACCCGGCACGCCTGCAGCCGGAAATACAAGTCCGGCCGTACCCGGGCCGCTTGTCGCTCGGCGGAAAAGTCGTGCGCCGTCCCCACCACCAGGCGCACCGGCGGCACGTCCTGGCGCTCGCTCGAAAGCGCCATCTCGAGCAGCGCCCCCTGCAACGCCACGTCCACCTCGGCAAGCTCCTCAAGAAACAGCGTACCGTTCACCGCCGCCGCGCAAGCGCCCCCGAGTGTCAGCCGCTCCGCACTCGCGCTTGCACTCGCCTGCGAGTCCTGCATGCCGAACAACACCTCGGCGGCCTCCTCGGCACGCAATCCGCTGAGCGACACCGGCACGAAGGCCCCCTGGCGACCGCTGAGCGCGTGCAGGCCTCGGGCGACGAGTTCCTTGCCGGTGCCGGATTCTCCCTCGAGCAGCATGGGGTGCGTAGTCGGTGCAACGTCTTCGACTCGGGCAAGTGCCTCGAGCATCCGGGCGTCCTGCGTCAGCAATCCGGCAAACGCTTCCGCCCGGGCCGGTGTCGGACGCGTAGCCGCGCGCCCCGCGGCGGGCGTGCCCGGGATTTGCTCCGCATGTGCATTTCGGTACTCCTGCAGAGCACGGATGCGCCGCAACGTGGTCTCCAACCGCTCGGCCTCGGGCGGCTTGAGCAGGTAGTCGTCGGCCCCGGCTCGCATGCAACGCACCGCGGTCTCCACATCTGTCTCAGAAGTGACGACCACCTTGGGGACATGAGGAGTAATCTCACCAAGGCGCAAGAGCAACTCCTCGCCACTGCCACGTGTCATGGCCGCTTCGAGAAAGACTGCGTCCGACGGGCGACGGACAAGCAACTCCTCCAACTCACGCGGGCCGGCGCAGAACTCGACCGACTCGCAACCATGTTCCCCGAGTGCCTCCGCAAGTTCGCGTGCCTCGAGTTCGTTCTCGTCCACAATGCAAATGCGCACGAGCACCACCCCCAAGTCTCTAATTCGCAAGGATGCAACGCATATTTGGCGTACGGGTCTGACAGAGTACCGCCAAACAGGCTATACGTCCAATAAAAACTGTGCTTTTTGGAAGTTAGGACGAATGGAGGACTTGCGGGCACGCAGGGAACATCTGTCGTTCCCGAAACGGTGCACGCGGCGACTGTGGTTCGGCGTTTCGACGTGGCACGGGGCGAAAGGAGAGAGTACAACGCTGTGGTCGACGGCATTCGAACGCTTTTCTTCCTACGTCCGAGAGAGGAGCCCTACGATGACGACCGCTACTCCGACGCTTCTGGACGCTGCACGCGAAATCAAAGACTGGGTCGTGGACTTGCGCCGCGCCATCCACCGACGGCCGGAGTTGATGTGGGAGGAGGAGCAGACCTCGGCGCGGGTGCGGGCCACGCTTGACGAGCTCGGCGTGAGTTACCGCCATCCCGTCGCCACGCACGGCGTCGTCGCCACGATCGGAACCGGCTCCGGTTCGTGCGTCGCGCTGCGTGCCGACATGGATGCGCTGCCAATTCACGAGCAGTCCGGCGCGGAATACGCGAGCGAGATCCCCGGAAAAATGCATGCCTGCGGCCACGACGCGCACACCGCAATGCTGCTCGGCGCCGCTCGTTTACTCAAGGAGCGCGAAGCGGACATCAAGGCCACCGGCGGTACAGTGAAGCTGCTGTTTCAACCTGCGGAGGAAGGCGGCGGCGGCGGCAAGGTGATGTGCGACGAAAAGGCGCTCGAAGATCCGCGCGTCGAGCGCATCTTCGGCTTGCACGTCTGGCCCAAGCTTCCCGTCGGCGTGTACGGCTCGCGCCCCGGCACCATGCTCGCCGCGGCGACGACTTTCGAGGCGGAGTTCGTTGGTCGCGGTGGCCACGCCGCGATGCCGCACCTCGCCATTGACCCAATTCCGGCCGTGGCCGCCGCCGTGCAGAGCCTGCAGCCGCTGATCAGCCGCGAGATTGATCCGCTGGAGGCGGGCGTGGTCAGCGTGACACGGATACGCGCCGGCGACGCCGACAACGTCATTCCGACGAGCGCCACCTTCGGCGGCACGCTGCGCAGTCTGACGCTCGACGGCATCAAGCTGCTTAAGACCCGCTTGCGCGAGATACTCGAGCAGATTGCCGCCGCTCATCGCTGCGAGCTCAAGCGCCTGGAGATTGGCGCGGGTTATCCGCCGACGTCGAACGACCCGAGGCTCGTCGAGTTCGTCAAGCGCAACATCACCGAGATGTTCGGCCCGGAGAGCTACGTCGAGGTACCCCCGACCATGGGGGGCGAGGACTTCGCCTTCTACCTGCTTGACGTCCCCGGCACCTTCGTGGCCCTCGGCACAGGCACCCCGGAAAAAGACACCGAGTGGAGCCTCCACCACCCACGCTTCAACCTAGACGAAGAAGCACTCCCCTACGGCGTCGCCGCCCACGTAACCTTCGCGCTGCAAAGCCTCGCCGAGCTGAACAGCTAGGGCAGCGGTCAACCCGCAACCGCAAGCGAAGAACGCACGCCCGGATGCCGTTGCAGCGGCGCCAAATGGTGGGTAACGGAGTTTGCGCCAAGCCCACCGACTTCGTCGGTGGGTATTCAACCAATGGCGATGTCGCTGTACGTTCTCGCAACGGCGGCATGCCCAGCGACTGCGTCGGCGGACTCACGTGCGCGGCATGGCCCTGGGTTGTTGGTGTGGAGGTCAGAGCAGGGCGGCGAGCAACATGATGTTGCCGGCGACTAGCGCTGCGAAAAGGGCCGCGGCGACATACCACGCCCGCTCCGGCGGGGGCGCATGCGAAGGGTGTCGGTTGTGCGCCGCCGCTGCCAGCGATGCCGTCGGTACACTGGCAATACTCGCATCAACAGGCTGAAGGGAGTCGACGTCGCTCGCCGCTCGCGGCTTCGCGGGGCGACCGCCACCGCCGCCTGGCGAGGACTCGTTGTCGAACGCACCATTCCCGCTGGCAATCACTCGTGTGCTGCTCGACTCTTGCCACAAGGGCAAGGTGGTATACCCAGCCGCTTGGGCCACCCACGCCGCGGGCGTTCGCTCAATGAGCGCGTTGTAGTTGCTTGTGGCCTGATTGTAATAGGCTCGCGCCCATTCCACCCGGCGCTCGCTCGCCAGCAACTCGGCAAACAGCCGCTGCACCGACTGGTTCGACTTCAACGCGGGCCACCCTTCGAGGCGAACGAACAGCCGGCCCACCGCATCACGGCACTGTTCCTCGGCCACAAGATGCTGGCGCGTGCGGTCAACGCCCGCTTCGCCCGCCGCCTTGCCCCACGCCGCCTGGTTCGCCTGTTCAATCTGCGCACGAAGCGCTCCGACTTCCGTGGCCAACCGCTTTTCCTGGCCGTAGGTCTCGCGCAGGATACGGGCAAGTTCAGGCACCAACTCGGCACGCCGCTTCGCCTCGACCCCAATACCCGCCCAGGCGTGGGCCACAAGGGCGCGCATCTGCGCGAAACGGTTGAACCAATGGGCAAGGACAATGGAGCCTACCACCGACGCGCTGAGAACCAAGCACGCAAAGAGCGACGCCCATGTGAACGGTGGCAAGACGCCAATCAAGCCATTGAAGAGAAAGGCAAGCGCCGCGACACTCAGCACACCTGCAACGACCGCGAACATCCCAATCTGCGCCACCTGCCGCTCATACCCCGCAAGCAGGTCACCGCGGGAGTGCCGCGACACAATCATCATCCCATGGCACTCGGTGAACAGGCGATCATCCTCAGCGGCGCTCGGCTTGCTTTCCTGGGTTTCCGAGCGAGGCCGGCGGGACTTGCGTTTGCCGCGGCGCGCCAGCCGCGTCTCACTGCGCGCGACACGCTTTCGCTCTTGCGGTGACTCCAACTGTGAAAGCCACGCCTTGATTTCGTCTTCCTCACCGCCGACCTCCTGTTGCGCCTCGCGGTTCGTCTTCTTCGGCGACTGCGCTTCGTTTACAACCATTCCAAATACAGTGACCGTTTCACGGGCGGGAATGTACCGAAAGGTTCCGGCGACTCGCAGACCAAAAAAGCGCGCGCGGTTCAGATCAATCCGTACGGCATCTCCCTTGGCCCGAAGATACGTGGTTGGCGCAATCCGGCAGCGACTGGGGTGTACAGGATTCGGGTTGTCCGTGAATGCGAGTTCGCCGTCCGGCACCTGCTCAATAAAAACGCAAGGCACCTTAATCACTCGCTCTTCGACCGGTTCGTCGCCGACCAACTGCCCGTTCGTCCACACCGGCGTATGCAAACCGACCAGGCGCAACGGCAACGGCAAGGCGCGGCGCATCAGCAACAACTGGTCGCCGACTTCTTCGCGACTGCGCCACATGAGTAGCGCGTACACCAACAAGATCAGCGCAAGAAAGAATGCCGCCGGGGGAGAAACGAACGGCTCAATCCAAAAGATGAAAGAAGAGGGCCCAAGATACCACTTCGGGCCGTATGATATCGCCAGAAACAAACTTACGTAGATCCAAAGACCAACCGCCGTGCAAACGCCGACTTGATACCACGAGAGGCTCGCCATCACGCCACTACGGTTATTGGCAGACATGCCACGCTCCGGATGGTGGCCGCGCTTCCGAGAGAGGTTGAGGGGTGAGGGGGGGTAGACAACCGTACCCCGGTGCGCCTTTATGTCAAGGATTGTGGGTTGGGAAATCTACGAATCACCGAGAACGAAACTAGCCACTTGGAGTCCGGAAAGGTCCCCGGGGCGCGGCTCGGGGGTCGCATCCGTCAATGCGTGGGACCCACGGGCCGAGGCCCGTGGGCCTGAAATTGCGGATCTCAATGCGCGGTTCCCGAGCCGAGCAGCCATCCCACGTCCGTCGCTATTGCTCGAGCAGGTGGTCGAGAATGCGGCTTAGCGGGTCGCCGTCTTGGCGGAAGTAATGGGCGGCGAAGCGACGCATGGGGGCGCGGAAGGCGCGGCGGTACGCGTCGTCGGTAATCAGGCGGGCAATCAACCGCTCGGCCTCGGCGATGCCTTCCGCTTGGAGGCCGGCGCCCGCGGCGTGCAGGTCGGGGTTGTGGCGCTGGTTCGGGCGTAGGTTTACCACGACCGGCACGGCGCCAACGACCGTGGCCTCGAGCAACGTGGTCGAGGAAAGGGCGACGACGACCGCGGACTGCGCGAGAAAGTCGCACAACGGTATCTCGTTCGGGTCGTTCCAGCTCACGTTCGCAAAGCCATCCAGCAGGGCTCGCTCGTCGTCACTCACCCCGCGGTTGGGGTGCTCGCGCACGAGAACGTGTTGCGACGGGTATGCTGCCGCGACGCGTGCCGTCATCTCGAGCATTGCACGGCTGGTGCCGGCAGGTATGGCGTTGACGTCCGGCTGCAGCGCGACGGCGACCGCTCGGCGCTCGGGCGTGTCGAGCCGGTTCCAGGTTTCCTCGAGCGCGGCGCCGGCCGGGAGGATGTGGCTGCCTAGCGGGCTGAAGCGTTGTTCGGGGTTGAGCGGCCGCAGGTGCTCGGCGAAGCCTTCCCCCCAGGTGACGAAGCGGTCGAAGCACATATCCATAAAGTTGACGACCCGTTTCGGCGCCCAGCCCTGTTGCAGGCAGACTGAGCGGATGCCGAGTTCTCGGGCCGCTTCGGCGACCAGCGAGTCGGTGGAGTGGCAGCCTTCGCAAACGACCACGCAGGCCGGGCGCGCGCGTGCGAGCTCGGCGTAGATGCGGTCGTAGAAGAAGCGCAGTTGTCGCAGCGAGGGGTGGCGGCGACGAAAGCTGCGTGAGCGGCCGGCGGCCCCGGCGAGGCAGGGTTGACGCTGCGCGAGGTAAAAGTCGGCGCGCATGCCGAAGGCGGTGCCGAATGCGTAGGGCTCGCCACGCCGTTGCAACGCCTGCGCCAGGGGGCGCAGATACCGGTACATCTTCGGCGTGACGGCGTAGAAGACGACGCGGGGCCGCTCGCGGGGTTCGTGGTGGCGAGCCGCGAAGGAGCGCTGCCGCCAGTGGCGGTAGCGCATCAGCCACGGTGCGGCACCGGCGAGCGTATCCCAGGCGTACTGCGCAAGCGGTTGCCGGCACGGCACCCGCCTCGCCAGCACGTGCTCGACGACGGAGCGCAGCCAGCGAAAGCGCAACGGCAAAGACCCCGCGAACGGCTCGCCGCGAAAGGCGCGGTAGAGCGGGTCGTGGCGCACAAGCTCGAAATGTGCGACGCGGCGCACCGCCCCGGTCAAGTCGGCGTTGCCGTAGTGGAACACCCGTGGACGCCGCGCCGTCTCGCGTTGTGTCCACGCGAGGATGGCGTCGGTTAGCGCGTGCACATATTCGAGGCGGTCGGTCTCGCTCATCCGGCGTTGTCGTGCAGAGGGTCAGCGCATCTCCGGGGGCGTAAAACGGGTCGCAGTACCGGGGTCGAGCGGCGGCAGATTGCCGGCGAACTCGTCGTGCAGCCGGCCGTTGCTCGCCACGAAGTTCTCGCCGAACAGGTAGTCCTCTCCCCCCTGGTAGTCACTGACGCGACCGCCGGCTTCGCGGATCAACACGAGGCCCGCAGCGACATCCCACGGCCCGAGGTAGGCCTCCCAAAAGGCGTCGAGCTTGCCCGCGGCGAGCCAGGCGAGATCCAGCGACGCGGCGCCGGCACGGCGGATGCAGCGGCAGCGCATCAGGTAGTACGCAAGCGCCTCCACGTTGTTGTTCGTAAGCTCCAAGCGGTTGTAACTGAAGCCGGTCGCGACGAGGGCGTCGGCAAGTTCCGTGGTGTCGCTAACGTGAATGCGTGTGCCGTTCTTGTACGCCCCCTGCCCGGCCTCGGCCAGATACTTCTCCTCCAGCGCCGGGGCGTAGATGCCGCCGTAGCGCATGTCGCCACGCTCCCACAGTGCAACGGAGATGCCGTACATCGGCAGATTGTGGGCGAAATTGATTGTCCCGTCGAGCGGGTCGACGAACCACCAGCGGCTCGGGTCACGCGTTTGCCGCTCTTCTTCCTCGGCATAAATGGAGTCGTCGGGAAAGCGCTCGCGAATGCGCTCCACAATGTAGCGCTCGCTCTCGCTGTCGGCGACGGTGATTAGGTCGCGGCGCGACTTAAAGCCAATGTCCCCGCCCGTCATGCGACCGCGGTACTTCTCCAGAATGTCCGCAGCTCCGTCGAGCAGCGAGGAAATGAACTCGAGCATACGCACCTTCGCCCCTTCGTATCTCTCCGGCCGTACCACCGACCCAGCGAGGCCGAGATTCTTTCACGTCGCACCGCCGCATGCCACCGCCCGGTCCACCTCGTACCGACGAAGCAGCCCGACATGCGAAAGCCACCTCGGACACGACGGTCGCTTTCGAATGTTGCTTTTTCCCTGCGGATGAACCGAAGCCCTGCGACGCAGTCGGTGCCCTTGGAATTTCGGAGCCGACGGGAGGTCACCATTTTACTCGGCGGCCTCATCCGGCGCCGGCGTGTCGCGGTGGTGCGGCGGTCGTTTGAGCATTCCCTTGACGCGGGGCTTTTCGCGAACAATCTCGTCGCGTTCCTCTGCCTCGCTTGAGGGCGACTCCGCGGCGGCTTCGCCGTGCGCGCGCTTGAGGCGCATCACTTCGCGGTAGGTGGCCTGGAGCAACGCATCCAACCCCTCGCCGGTAGCCGCCGAGATGGCGAAATGCCCCGCAAAACGCGGCGCCTCGGCGGAGGCTGCGAGCAGGTGCATGGCTTGCTCGAAACGAGTGGAGGCCTCGTCGTCGGCGTCGACTTTGTTGCCCACCAGAATCTGCGGCTTCGCGGCGAGCGACTGACTGAACGCACTCAACTCCGCGGTGATTGTCGTGACGCGCCCGGCAATCTTCTCGGCATCCCCCTCCGCAAGGTCGACGAGGTGAAGGATCAGCCGTGTGCGCTCAATGTGCTTGAGAAACTCGTGCCCCAGGCCGACCCCTTCGCTGGCCCCTCGGATCAGCCCCGGCAGGTCGGCGACCACGAGGGTGCGCGTCGGGTCCAAACTGACAATGCCGAGTTGCGGCACGAGCGTCGTGAACGGGTAGTCGGCAATCTTCGGCGTCGCCGCACTGATACGGCTGAGTAACGTCGACTTGCCGGCGTTGGGCAGCCCGACAAAGCCAACGTCGGCAATCAGGCGCAACTCGAGCAGGAGGTGCCGGCGCTGGCCGTCGTTGCCGCGGGTCGACTTGCGCGGAGATTGGTGGGTGGCCGTGGCGAAATGCTGGTTGCCTTTGCCCCCTTTGCCGCCGTGGGCGACGAGGGCGCGCTGGCCGGGGGTGTGCAGGTCGACGAGGGCGGCGCCGGACTCCGCGTCGCGTACCACGGTTCCGACGGGGACGTGTACGAGGGCGTCCTTGCCTTTGCGTCCGGCGCGTTTGTTGCCGGAGCCGGAGCGGCCGCGCTCGGCGTAGACGCGGCGACGCTTGTGCAACTCGTAGAGCGTATTGAGGTTTTCGTCGGCGACGAAGATCACGTTGCCGCCGTCGCCGCCATCGCCGCCGTCGGGCCCGCCGCGCGGCCGGTACTTTTCCCGGTGAAAGGAGACAATACCGTCGCCCCCTTTGCCGCCGGCCACCTCAATTCGGGTTTCGTCACGAAAGTACATACCGACGCGTTCCATCCGAGGTGCGAAGCAACCCGCAACTACGCCGCGCACCAAGCCACGACGCTACGGCGACGCCCCTCTTACCAATTCGCAGCGAGCTTGCGAGCATTGCTTGAACGCTCCGTATCTTCATTTGGAAAAAGGTCGTTCATTCCAGGCACGGGCTTCGCCCGTAGGTCGCACCTGTTTCGGGCTTCGACCACGGGCGAAGCCGGTGGGCTTGGCTCCCTCCGCTCGACGGCTGGCGGCAAGGCCGCGCGCATTACCGCTGTGCAAGCGGAGCGACGCTGCGCGGAGCGGGGCCCGTGTAGCCGGCCAGCGGACGATAAATGCGGTTGTCGCTCGACTGCTCGTAAAGGCGGCTCACGAGGCCGAGGCTGCGCGCGAAGACATACACGCATCCAATCAACGGCTCGGCAACCTGAAGCCGCCGAAGCGCCTCGCAGCCTAGCTCGGTGAGCGTCGCGCCTTGCCCGGCGGCGTCATCTCTCGCACTCGCTGGGCCGTTCATCGCCTCGAGTTCGTGCAGCACCTCCCGCAGCAGATCTCGGCGTGCATCCGGCGCCGACTCGCGCTTTGCCGAAGGCCACTGCAACTCTCCCTCGAAACCGGAAAGCGCGGCAACGACCGCGGCGTGCCAATCCGCCTCGCAACTTGCGACGACCAAGCCGGCGAAGGCCCCGGCGGTGAGTGCGCCGTCAGCAAGCGCGAGCACCGTGTCGTTGAACAGGCTCACCTCTTGCCGCGTCGGCGGCAACATGCGCGACTCCGTCAGCAAGCGCTCGCCCAGGCCCATGTTCGCTTCCCATTCGCGCTGCAGCGGATGCCCCAACTGGCGGCGGCTTCGAAGCTTGACGAGCCCGGCAACGTGTCCAAGCAGTCGCATGGCCGCGTGCAACGGAAGGGGCGACTCGGCGCGACTCCCCGCTTCTTCATCGGCACAGCCGACAAGGGAGAGGCCCGCGCGCAGCACCTTCAGCGGGTCGTCGCGGGACTCGGTCAGCGCGAACCACTCAATCACTTCGCCGGGCAACCGCGCCGCCTCGACCATCACCTGCCGGGCCGCTGCCCATGCGGAGTCGGTGGCGTCCGCGGCGTCAGGACGCGTGCCGGTGAGCAACAGGTACGCAAGCGCATCCGGTTCCATGCCGCGCAACGAGGCCAGCGCATGGCCGTGATAACCGACCTCGCCCGTTTGCGGATCCAGCCAGGCCACCCGCGTCCCCCCGGCTACGGCTCCGGAAAGCCCCGCGCCCACCGTGGAACGCAGCGCCGCCGGCAGCGCCTCCGCATGCCAGACCCCGTCCAAGGAAGGGGTGCCCGAGGGTTCGTCATTTCCACGGCCTGTCACGTTCACCTCCGTCCATCCGTTTCGCAACCGCACGCACGTTTGCAGGTCGTACCGGTATACCGTCATCTCGCGCCGATGCCAGCACCCCGCGACGAAACCACCAACCGCCGCAGGCAACGCGCGCTCCGCCACTGCGGCAAGCAGCCCCCTGGTTGCGCGAACTTGGTCCGGCTACGCCTCCGAAAGCCGTCCATGCCTCCTTAATGGTGCGGTCGAATAAAAAACAAGCCCACGGGCTTCGCCCGTGGGTCGTACCCAGAGTTCCTGCTTCGCCCCAGGGGCGAAGCCCGTAGGGCGGCTACGGCAATATCCACAACTTGGGGATGCGCGGCCCCGGGAGGGTGCTGCCAGCGTGCCCCGTCGTAACGGCGCCGCCGCGAGGGTATACTGGGGTGCTGGCGAGGCGGCCGTCGCAGAGCCGGTTGCTTCGTTTCATTGGGTAGTCCGGCAGCGGCGGGCGCATTGCGGCACGTAGTACTTGCAATCCTTGGACGACAAACGGTTATGTCGATTGATACGACCCTCACCCCCGAATTGCGCGAGTGGAACGACCGGATTCGCGAGTATGCCCGCGACTTCGGACTCGACTTTTTCGACACCATCTTCGAGCTTGTCGACCACGACGAGGTCAACGAGATTGCCGCCTACGGCGGTTTCGCGACGCGCTACCCGCACTGGTCGCACGGCATGACCTACGACCAGATCTCGAAGGGCTACACCTACGGGGTGAGCAAAATCTACGAGCTCGTGATCAACAACGACCCGTGCTACGCCTTTCTGATGCGCGGCAACGAACTCGTCGCCCAGAAGCTCGTCATGGCGCACGTCTACGCGCACAGCGACTTTTTCAAGAACAACGCCTGGTTCAAGCACACCGACCGGCGGATGGTCGACCGGATGGCCAACCACGCCATCCGCATCAAGCGCTACATTGACCGCTACGGACTTGAACGCGTGGAGCGCTTCCTCGACGCCTGCCTCTCCATTGACAACCTGATTGATCCGTTCTTGCCGTTCGTGGAGAAGCCGCGACCGCCGAAGGTGCGTGAGGAGCAGCGTCGAAGCCCGTCGGAGGAAGACGACGACGACGAGCAGATTGAGGTCCACCGCTTCGAGGCGAAGGACTACATGGACCACTACATCAATCCGCCGACGCATCTCGAAGAGGAGCGCAAGCGCCTCAAGGAAGCGCGCCTCAAGGCGAAGCGCTTTCCGGAGCGCGACGAAAAGGACGTGCTGCAGTTCCTCATTGAGTACGCGCCACTGACCGAGTGGCAACGCGACATTCTAAGCATTGTACGCGACGAGGCCTACTACTTCGCGCCGCAACGGCAAACAAAGATCATGAACGAGGGCTGGGCAAGCTACTGGCACAGCAAGATCATGACGGAGAAGGCCTGCGACGCCTCGGAGATTCTGCAATTCGCCGAGATGCACGCGGGCACCATGGCCGGCGGCGGTGCCCTCAACCCGTACAAGCTCGGCCTCGAGCTGTTGCGCGACATTGAATACCGCTGGGATACCGGCCGCCACGGCAAAGCCTGGGAGGAATGCGACGACCTCGAAGCGAAGGCGAATTGGGATACCGGTGCGATGAAGGGGCGCGAGAAAATCTTTGAGGTGCGCGCCCACTACAACGACGTCACCTTCATTCAGGAGTTTCTCACCGAGGAGTTCTGCGAGCGGCGCAAGCTCTTCGCCTACGAGTACCATGAGTCCATTGGCCGCAACGTCATCTCCAGCCGCGAGTTCGAGGCGGTGAAGCAAAAGCTGCTTTTCCAGCTCACCAACTTCGGTCAGCCGTTCGTGTACGTGCGCGACGCGAACTTCCGCAATCGCGGCGAGTTGCTTCTCTGGCACAAGCACCTCGGTGTGGACATGCGCCGCGACTACGCCGTCGACACGCTCAAGCACCTGCAGCGCATCTGGAACCGCCCCATCACGTTAGCCACCGAGTTTGACGGCATCCCCAAGCTTATCACTCACGACGGCGAAGCCGTCCACGAAACCGACGGCCTGCCGTAAGCGCACGAACTCCCGGGATTGCAGGTTGGTTTGTTGGTCACCCGCACACCCACGGGATCAATCTTGGCGGCCTACTAGCCCTCGGCGCGACTCTCGACTACTCTAGAGCGTCGGATCCCGTCCTTGTTTCGGAGAGCCGGATGTCCTCCGCTGCGCAGCAAGAAAAGCCCCAGGATTCGCTCGTGGGGCAGATGATCGGTTCCTACCGGCTGCTGGACAAGCTCGGCGAGGGGGGGATGGGCGCGGTCTACCTCGGCATGCATGTGGGGCTGTTGCACGAGTATGCCATCAAGGTGCTGCCGAAGAAGCAGACCGAGTCGAAGGACGCGCTCAAGCGCTTTGTGCGCGAAGCGCAGCGCGCCGGCGAGTTGGACCACCCGAACATTGTGCCGGTGATCCACTTCGGGCTCGAAGAGAACAAGTATTTCATGGTGATGGTGCGCGTGGACGGCAAGTCGCTCAAGCAGGTGCTGCGGCGGTTTGCCCGAGCCAAGCGAGCGGTCCCGTTGGTCGACGCGGTCTGCTGGGTGCGCCAGGCGGCCTCCGGCCTCGAATACGCGCACAACGAGGGGATCATCCACCGCGACATCAAGCCGGACAATCTGTTGCTCGGCCGCGACGGCTTGTTGCGCATTGCGGACTTCGGCCTCGCCCGCCGCGTCGAAAACGAGGACCTGACGATCACGCAGACGCAGCAGATCCTCGGCACGCCAATGTATATGCCGCTCGAGCAGTGGAGCGCCGAGCAGGTGGACCACCGCGCCGACATCTACGCCTTGGGGGCGACGCTGTATCACCTGCTGTGCGGCGAGCCGCCGATCGTTGGCAAGAGCGCCATTGAGATTCTGCGCCGGCGGATGGACAACAAGTTCGACAAGCCGCGCAAGCGTCGCTCGGAGATTTCGCCGAAGCTCGAGTCGGCCATGCTCGCGATGATTGAGCGGGACGCGGCGGACCGCCCGCGCAGCATGACGAGCGTGCTGAAAATGCTCGACGAGGCGTGCCCCGAGGCGCGCGAGGCGGCGGAGCGAGCGCTGGAGGGACTGGCCGGCGAGGAGCCGGAGGCAAGCGGCGAGAGCCACCGCCCGGCGGGTGTGGCCGCGGTGCCGGAGAGGGCCGAGCCCGAGCCCATGCCGCGCTCGGCAAAGCCGGCGACGCTCGAGGTG
>SKZP01000581.1 GCA_007127275.1 Planctomycetota bacterium | reverse complement strand
CTGTTTTCAGGCACCTCAAATGATGGGCGATACCCATCCACGCTCGACTCTACTTTCAACGACCGGCGTTGTCAAGAACGTGCTGCGGTAAAGACGCGCTCCTACGTTCTAACACCGTGCCCTTGCGCTGTATTCCCTGCCGAAGGTGTGTTCCTCGGCGAGGGTCGGGAAGCATAGTGAGTGCTTTGGGCGACGTCAAGAGCGTAGTGCAAGAAATTTGCGGAGAATGTTCGGGGACGGGTTCGGGGCGAGGCAGCCACGGTCTGAAGCGGCCTCTACGGCGAGGGGGGTGTCGCGAATGGGGCCATCCTCGCTCCTGACGCTCTGTTCGGCCTCGATTTTTTGCCGGCGTCTTACGTCGCGTGACGGTGGGAAAGAATTTCTTCGACGAGTGCAGCTGCGGCGGATTCTTTGCTCGGCTCGTTGATTTGGCGGCGCACCTTGCCGGTGTCGTCCAACAGGGTGAGGGTGTCGGCGGCGTCGCCGAAGTTGGCGGGGCTGTTCAACACGATCAAGTCGCAGCGCTTGCGCTCGCGTTTCGCGTTGGCATTGGCCAGTGCGTCGTGCGCTTCGAGGGCGAAGCCGACGACGGTTTGGCGCGGACCCTTGCGCTTTCCCATCTCGAGGAGGATGTCCGCGGTGGGGACCAGCTCGAGCGTCCAGTGGTTGCCGCCGGCGGCTTCCTTCTTGCGCTTGCCTTCGAGGCGCTCGGCGGGCTTGTAGTCGGCGACCGCCGCGGCGGCGACGAAGATGTCGCAGGCGGCGAAGCGGGAGGCGACGGCGTCGTACATCTCGGCCGCGCTGACCACTTCGACCACCTCCGCGATGCCTGCCTCGCCGCCTCGTGGCAGGGCCACTTCGCACGGCCCGGCGACGAGCGTTACCGTGGCCCCCTGTGCGGCGAAGGCGCGTGCCAGGGCGACACCCATGCGCCCGCTGCTGCGGTTGGAGAGGTAGCGCACCGCATCAAGATACTCGCGGGTCGGCCCGGCGGTGAGAAGCACGCGTGGCATGAATGCCTCAGCTCTGTTGCGCGAAGTCGGGGAGGTTCTCTTGAGCAAGTGTTGTGTCATCGCTACATCTTCGGGTCGAGCACCTGCGCTCGACTGTGCTTCGTTGTCGTCGGTTGCGCTACTCACTGTGTCAAATGGCACGCCTGCGCGGCTCACCTTTCTCCGCCTCGCACACGTTTCGCTCGTCGCGCTCGACCCGAAGATGTAGCCACGACACAACACCAGGAGGCGGTGGACGAACTCGAACGAAGTGCGAGCAACCACAATTTCGCACGGCGGGCCTCCGTGCTCGCCCAAAGGGCGCGTCGATCGTGGTTTCCGCGACGCACCCTTGTCCGTGGGTGACCTCGGATTCGTGGGTTTGACCCACGGGCCGCAGCCCGTGGGCTTGTAGGGTTGCGTGCAACCTTTCCGATGCCGCTGTGCTGCTGCAACGCACGGCGCCGGCGCACGCTTCGCATGCAGTCCGTGGGTGACCTCGGATTCGTGGGTATGACCCACGGGGCGAAGCCCGTGGGCTTGTAGGCCGGCACCTTCCTTCGTCGTGCCTCACGTCGGCCGCGACGCATGACTTTGCGACGCAAGTCGGCGAAGGTTGTGATACACTTTACACGTGCGGCCAGCCGCGCCGTTGTCGAGACTTTCTCGGTTGTCGAGACGTTCTCGCGGCGCTGGCAACGTTGGGCCGTACCTGTATGAAAGCGGGCGCACCGAATTTCGTTGTGCGCCGTTCGACGGACGCTCACCGCAGAGGCAGTGCACGAGAATGCACGCACGCTGGTGAGGCGGGCCGAGTGAGTGAAGCGGTCAAACGCGAACACGCAAGCAAGCTAGGACACAAGCGGCGGTCGTCGTTTCGCCGTTTCGCTGTCTGCAAGAGCGGCCGCGGCAACCAACGCTTGACCGCGGCGTACATGCCTGGACGGCGCCCTGCGGCTGCGCGCAGCATACCCGGCCCTGTCGGACGTGCTGCACGACGCCATGCGCCGTTTGGTGCTTCGGGCCTCGTCTCGACCCGCTCTAGATGGCAATCTCCCAAAGGTACTGGCCATGTCGTCGTCACTTCCAAACACTCCCGGTCACTCGTTCTCCGGCGAGATGGCCGAGCGGCTGTCTTGTTTCCAGTACGCCTTTGCCTTCAGCGGCGGCGGCTCGGCAGGCGCCTACACGGCGGGGCTCGCCTATGGTTTTCACCGCCTCGGGGTGATTGACTCGCGCTTGAGCAACGTCAAGGCCATCCACGGCGTCAGTACCGGCGCACTTGTCGCGTCGTTGATGGGCCTTGGCCGCTTCGAGGAACTTGCCGAGACGTACCGCAACGTGCGCACCCCGGACATTATTGCGCCGAGCCATCACCTGCTCTACGAGGTCAGCGGCCGGAACATTGTGCCGGTGCTCGCGGCGTGCATCGCCTTTGGCCCGCCGTATCTCTACAACACGAAGCCGTTGCGGCGGGTGATTGACGGCCTGATGGGGGAGGACTACGCGGGCTTTGCGCAACTGCTCGAGTTGCAGGAGCGCCTGGAGATTGGCTACTCGGCGGTGAACCTCAACAAGGGGACGACGGTCACGTTGACCAACCGCATTGAGAACATGTCGCCCGAGCTGTTGCGCGAGTCGCTGCTCGC
The DNA here is from genome assembly GCA_007127275.1 of Planctomycetota bacterium. Taxonomy (GTDB): domain Bacteria; phylum Planctomycetota; class UBA8742; order SKZP01; family SKZP01; genus SKZP01. The sequence continues at coordinate 2,796 of SKZP01000581.1, read as the reverse complement.
CTCGTCGAATCAGCCGATTCTGATGGATCTCGTCGAGTTGCCCGAGTTGCGCGACAACCGCTTTCTGCTCGACGGACCGAAGCACGTGCACTGTGACGGCGGCTTGCAGGAGAAGCTGCCGTTGGATCCGATCATGCTCGCCCCGCACGCCGAGGAGATCGACGTGATTGTCACGGTGCTGCTGGATCCGCCGGTGGTCGCACCGATGGAGAGTCGTTTCAAGAGCATCATGGATCAGTTGATGCGCACGGTGGACTTGCTCGGCTTCAATGTCGGCGCGAGCGACAAGTCGCGCGCGAATTTCGTCGAGAGCCTTTTGCGCTGCCAGCGAAAAGTCGAGAGCGAGCTCGGGCCAGAGGCGTGGCGGAAATTATGCGAGGAGTTTCCCAAGCCGGTTCGGGACTTTCTTTCGCACGGCAAAGGCTGCGACAAGCCGTATGAGTTCATTGACTTTCAGCCCGACGACCTCGGCATCCGGCATTCGCTCGAGTTCATTCCCGAGCAAATGCGCGAGGCGTTCGACCGCGGCAACGCCGACGCGGAAGAGAAGCTGCGCACGTGGTGGCTTACGCGAGGGCAATCCCTCGTGCCGCGAACACTCGCCCCTCGGCCGACGACGCGGTCAGCGACGCCATACAGCATCACGACGTCACGTCCCGCTACGTCGCCGAGCCCACCGGCCTCGGGCAACGGCAGCAGCACGACCGCCCGCGCGGAAGGCCTTGCGCCGGGGGACCTGGCCGCGAACGAGTGACGCAGCCGGAGCCAACGGCTTCGTACGTTTCCGTTGTTGTGTGGCGTACCCCCAGCCTGCAGACGGAGCGACCTCGCGGGGGAGGAGGTGGAACGGGCAGGTGCCCAAATACCAGCCGGCGCCTTGCAGCAAGCTACGGAAGGCGCCGGCGGTTGCGTTCGCGAACTGCGTTGTCGGTCGTTGCGGGTGCGGTGCTGTACTTGCGTGCGTGCGGGTGCTCTCGCCCTGCTTGCTAGCGCTTTTTCTTGCCCTTGGTGCTCACGGCATCCTTGAGGGCCTTGCCGACCTTGAAGCCGACCGACTTGCTCGCCGGGATCTTCATTTCCTCGCCAGTCTTCGGGTTGCGTCCCTTACGGGGCCCGCGCTCCTTGACCTGGAAGGTGCCAAAGCCAATCAGTTGGACGCTGCCGTCCTTCTTCAGGCCGTCCTTGACGCCGTCGAGCACGGCGGCGAGGGCGCGCTCGGCCTGGGCCTTGGATTCGAAGCCGGCGTTCTTGTTGGCGACCATGGCGTCGATCAATTCCGCTTTGTTCATGCTCCACCTCACGAAGTTAGGGGGGGTGCCACGAATTGGAGGGGGGTACGTTCCTTCGACCTACAGAGAACCGAAACGTTCGCTCCACCGAATGACGTCTGACGCGAATACCGACAACTGATTTCGCACCGAGAGACGACCGGGCGAGATGTTCGGCACACGCTACATACGGTAGGTGTGTTGGTAAGAGTCTTGCACACAAATTCGCTGAGTCAAGCAAGAATTGCTCGTGACCCCCGAAACATTCAGGGCTTCCGCGGAGGCGTCATACGAGCGTCAACTCCGCGGCCTTTGTAAACCGTTTGCATCAAGGGAGTTATGAAAGAGTGGCGGAAAAATGCGGGTTTGAAGGTCTCCGGAAGAAATCAATGAAAAAAGCGGAAAAAAAAGTCGCGCTTTACCTCCGCTGCTTTCCGGGCTCTCGACGAACAGAATAGAAACATACGCGTTTCGCATAAGCGGGCTGACCGTGCCCAGATGGTGTGTGTTTATATGTATGCGTGAATTGGCCAAGTGGTGGGGTAGGAAAGGTGTACGGAAAAGAGTGGAGGCTTTGGATCTGGGACTCTCGTGGATCTGCCGGGAGGCACTGCCGAGCAACCGCCTTCGCTTTCACCCGCTGCTTTCGCCAATGATGGTGAAATCTTCGCCGAAGTGGCGGCGCAGGAAGGTGGTGAGTTCTTCCGTGGTGATTCGTTGACCGGCGAGCGCAATGCGGGCGTCGTCGCGGGCGGTTTCCAACAACCGGGCATGGTCGTGCAAGCTGGCGAGTCGCAAGCGCGGCAGGCCGCTTTGGCGAGTGCCGAAGATTTCGCCGGCGCCGCGCAGTTGGAAATCTTTTTCCGCAATGGCGAAGCCGTCGTCGGTGGCGTGTATGGTGCGCAGTCGCTCCTTGGCCTCCTCGGTTGCCGGCGGCGGCGTCAGCAGCAGGCACACGGGCTCGGGGCCGTCGGCGCGCCGGCCAATGCGGCCGCGCAGCTGATGCAATTGGCCCAGTCCGAGTTGCTCCGCCTGCAGAATCACCATTACGCTCGCCGCGGGAACGTCCACGCCGACCTCGACGACTGTGCTCGCCACCAGCAAGCGCGTCTCGCCGCGGGCGAACGCGCCCAGCGCGGCCTGCTTGGCCTCGCCGGAGAGGCCGCCATGTACCACGCCTACGGAAACGTCTCCCCCGGCGCGGCGCGGATCCCTCACGAGCTCGACGGTTTCGGTGACGTTGGCAATGTCGCGCCCCGTGGATTCTTGCACCGCGGGGCAGATCACGTACACCCGCTCCCCCGCGGCAAGGCGGTCCCGCACGAAGCGCCAGGCGCCTTCTTCCTTTTCGTTGATCATCTCGCGGTGTGGCTCGGTTTGCACAACGACGGTGCGCACCGGTTTGCGCCCTGGGGGGCGCTCGCGCAGGACCGTCACGTCCAGTTCCCCGTATACGCTCAAGGCGAGCGTGCGAGGAATGGGCGTGGCGGTCATGACGAGGAGATGCGGCGAGGCGCCTTTGTCGACG
>SKZP01000629.1 GCA_007127275.1 Planctomycetota bacterium | reverse complement strand
ATCAAGCCCTGTCCTCGCAGAGTCGTGCCCACGAACGCCGGGCGGCGGCGAGGCATCGGGGGTCGTCGGGGGGATTGGGGGCATGCTCCCTCACCTCTTCACGCGACGAAGCGGCGATGAACGAACGTCACGCCGCTACACCCCCCGACTTCGCGTACCGAAACGAGAGCGCTGCGCCGCGGATTCCCGTTTCCCGAAAGCAGCGATCTCGGGGAAGGGGAGTGGCCATCCCTGTGTGCTCCCAAATCGCACTTCGCCCTTGCACGGGCGACACGAGTCGTTAGCGTATGGCACTCTGTCGCCCCGTCATGTATGGAAGTGCCGGTTGCTACCGGCTGAACGGAGCTTGAGCGAGCGAGGACGATCTCTTGACGGAAAGTTTCGGTCATCCCAACCAACGGGTGATTGTGGTCGGCGCCGGGTTGGCGGGGTTGAGTTGCGCGCGCAACCTTTACAAGGCCGACATCCCGTTCGTTTTGTTGGAGAAGTCGGAGCACGTCGGCGGCCGCGTGTGGACCGACCGCGTCAAGGGTTTCTTGCTCGACCGCGGCTTTCAGGTGGTAATGACCGCCTACCCCGAGCTCGAACAACAGCTCGACCTCGTCGGCCTCGACCTCGGCCACTTCTACCCCGGCGCCTTCGTGCGCTACCGCGGCAAGATGCGAACCGTCGCCGACCCGTTCCGCCGGTTCAACGCCGTTTTTCCCACGCTCTTTGCGCCGGTCGGAAGCCTCTTCGACAAGATGCGCGTCGGGAGGATGCGCTGGCGCCTGAACTCGCTGTCGCTCGAGCAGATCTGGCGGGAACCGGAGATGACGGCGATCGAGGCATTGCGAACGCGCTACGGTTTCAGCGAGCGGATCCTGCAGCGCTTTCTGCGACCGTTCCTCGGCGGCGCCCTCGGGGATCCCGAGCTTACGCAGAGCTCCAGCCGCATGCTCGAGTTCATCTTCCGCTGCTTCGCCCACGGAGAGATTGGCCTGCCGGCACAGGGGATGGCCAGCTTGCCGCGCCAGTTGGCAAGCCAGTTGCCCAACGGCTCGATTCATTTTCGCGCGAACGTCGTCGAACTCGGCGAGCGCTGGGTGCGGCTGGAAAACGGCACGACCATCAACGGCAGTGCGGTGGTCGTCGCGACCGACGGCCCGACGGCCGCTCATTTGGTGAGCGACGAGTCGCTCTTGGCGCCGGTGGAGATGCTGGGCCACAGCTGTGTTTACTTTTCGGCCGAGCATCCACCGTTGACCGAGCCGATTGTCGTGCTCAACGGGGAAGGGGAGCGCGACGGCCCGGTGAACATGCTGTGTGTGCCCAGTCAGGTGCAACCGAGCTACGCGCCGAAAGAGCGCTCTCTCGTCGCCTGCGTCACACTCGGCATTCCGGAGTTGGAAGAGGAGCCGCTGGTGCGTGCGGTGCGCGAGCAAATGACCCGCTGGTTCGGCACCCGCGTCGAAAGCTGGGAACACTTGCGAAGCTACCGTATCTCGCACGCGCTGCCGAAGTTGCCCTCCATGGAGCCGCCGCAGCGCCCGGTGCAGCTGCGCCCCGGCCTCTTCGCCTGCGGCGACCACCGGGACAACGGTTCGATCGACGGGGCCCTCGCCTCCGGGCGCCGGTGCGCCGAGGCGGTGCAGCAAGAGCTGCAAGAGTAAGCGCACGAACTCGCAACTCCCCCCTTTTTGTCGGGCCCCAAGATCCAGCGTCTCCCGTACCTAGGATGGGCCGCCGCGCCTGCCCCCGCGGTGGTTGCGCTGCCTCTACTCTTCGGGCTCCTCGGGGATGCCGAGGCGCTCCATCTTTTTGCGTAGGCCTACACGGCTTAAACCAAGCGCCTCGGCGATTTTTGTCTTGTTGTTCTGATACTTTTTTTGCGCCCGCAGCAGCACGTCGCGTTCCATGTCGTCGACCATGTCTTTGAGCGGCTTGCGGCCGAGCTCGTCGGTCGTTTCCTCCTCCGGGCGCGGCTTGCGTTGCAACTCCTTGCTGACCTGCTCGAACGTGATCGTGTTTCCCTCGCGCAACGCGATCAGCTTCTTTACCTCGCTAAGCAACTGCCGCACGTTGCCTGGCCAGTGGTATTGCAGCAGTGCTTTCTTCACCTTCGGATCAATGCTCGGCTTCGTCTCGATCGGATGGCGCGGATCGCGGCAGATCGCATCGACGAAATGCTCGACGAGCTCGGGGATGTCTTCGCGCCGCTCGCGCAGGGCCGGGACGTCGATGCGCACGTTGTGCAGGCGGTAAAAGAGATCTTCGCGAAAGCTGCCCTCCTCGATCATCTCCTGGATGTCGCGGTGACTCGCGCAGACGACACGCACGTCGACTTCGCGGGTGCGGCCGGTTTCGCCGACGCGGCGGAACTCCTTCGACTCAAGCACGCGCAACAGCTTCGTCTGCATCGACGTCGGCATGTCGCCGATCTCGTCGAGGAACAGGGTGCCGCCGTCGGCTTCCTCGAACAGCCCCGTCTTGTCGCGGTCGGCGCCGGTGAACGCCCCTTTGACGTGACCGAAGAGTTCGCTTTCGAGCAGCGTCTCGCTGACCGCTTTGCAGTTAATCGCGACGAACGGCTTGCTGGCGCGGTTGGAGTGGCGGTGCAGGGCGCGGGCGACGAGTTCCTTGCCGGTGCCGGTTTCGCCGTAGATGAACACGGGAAGATCCGTCGGTGCCACTTTATCCAGCGTGCGCAGCATCGCCATCAGGGCCGGCGAGGATCCGACGATCTCGCCGAATTTCGCGGCCATGGAGCGGGTCTCCTCGCCGATCGGGTCGAGCTGTTGTTTCACCGTGGCGAGTTCGCGGGTTTGGGCAGCGAAGCGCTCTTCGAGCTCGTCGTGCAGCTTCTGAATCTTCTTCGCCTGTTCTTGCAACTCCTCGTTTTGTTTGCCGTAGGCGTTGAGCAGTTGCGCATTGCTGAAGGCGATCGCGGCCTGCTCGGCGAAGGCTTCGACGAACTCGATCGGCACCTCGCGAAAGGCGTCGGCTTGCCAGCGGTGGTCGAGGTACAGCGCGCCGAGCCGCTGTTTGCGCGCTTTGAGCGGCACGCACAGCACGCTCTGGATCTGCAGATCCTGAATGGAGCGCACCTCGCTCAATTCCCCTTTGTGTTGCGCATCGGCGACAATGAGGCTCTTGTCCTCGTTGATCACCCGTTCGGCAATGGTCAGCGAGAGCCGCGGCTGGCCGATGCGTTCGCGGTCGAGGTTGCGGGCGACGCTGACGGTGAGGTCGTCACCGCTCACCGGCTCGAGCGGCGCATCATGCGAGGACTCGGTCGGCGGCGCTTCGACGCGGTTGAGCAGCAAGAGAAAGCCGCGCTCGGCGCCGGTCAGCTCGATCGCCGCGTCGACAATCGCGGTAAGCACGCGCTGCGGCGTCAGGTCGGAATTGATCTGTTTGTTGATCGCGAGCATGCGCCGCAGGTACATGTTTTCCTGCGAAAGCCGGCGGGTGAGCCCGTCACCGCGGACGACGCTCGTTTCCTCACTAAGCGACGAGGTGCCGCCACGGGCGCCGTCGGAGAGCGGGTGCGTTCCCATTGGCGAGACGCCGGGAACTTCCGTTTCCAGCCCGGCAAGCGCCTGCGAGTGCGTTCCCGCCGGGGGCAAGTCGGCGTTCGTATCACCACCCGCCTGGGCGTTGTTGTTCTCGCCGTCGGGCCCCTGCTCGGTGCTCGAGCGCTCGGCAGCGGTCTGAATGGCCTGCGTGTCGAGCAGCGGCGAGTCTTCGTTCTCGACGATCAACGTGGTGTGCCCGAGCACGACCGTGTCATTGATGGTCAGCTTGACCTTGCGTTTGATCAGCCGGCCATTGACGCGCGTGCCATTGAGCGAGCGCAAATCCTCGACCTCCAACTCGCCGTCGACCTCTCGGCGCCGGATCACGCAGTGGTGGCGAGAGAGCTTTTCGTCGTGCAGCACAAGGTCGTTGTCCGGCCCGCGGCCAATGGTGAGGCGCTCGTTGTCGAGGCTGATCACGGCACGTTCGTTGGACTTGCCAATCACGATCAACACAGGAGCCGCCGACGTCGCCACCGCACCCCCCTTTGGCTGCTCAAAACTGTGCGTATCCGGCCACGTCGGCCAGTATACCGAAGGGACAGGCTGGTAACAAGGTTTCCACTGCTGGCGGGCTACTACTGTTGTGTGCAAATTCTTCGGGTCGAGCGTCGAGCGAAGAGTGTGCGAGGCAGTGGAAGGTGGGCAGCGCAAGCATGCCATTTGGCACGTTGAGCAGCGCAACCGACGACAACTTTATCCCTGACACAACCCTAGGCCTACAACGCGGGGGGTTCTTGCCCCCAAGCCCACGGGCTTCGCCCGTGGGTCGACCCGTGATTCGCGTGCGACCCACGGACGAAGCCCGTGGGCGTGTCCGCCACGTTTCCGCACCCGCGGAGAAGCCCGTGCGCTGGGAATTACGGATCTTAACTCCCAGTCGGTTTAGCTTCCTGCTTCGACTGGGTTGGTGAGGCTCCCAATCCCCTCGACGGTGCAGGTGACGGTGTCGCCGGCTTGCAACGGACCGACGCCGGCGGGGGTGCCCGTCGCAATGATGTCCCCCGGCTCGAGTGTGACAAGGCGACTGATCGCGGCGATTGTTGCGGCAAGGTCGACGGTCATCTCGCCGAGCGTGGCGTCCTGGCGCAGTTCGCCGTTGACCTGGCAACGAATGCGCCGGGAGGCGAAGTCGGTGAGATCCTCCGGCAACACGAAATACGGGCCGCAGGGTCCGAAGGTGTCGAACGACTTCGAACTCGTCCACGGCAGGCCGCGCTCCTTCAACTGCGCCTGCAGGTCGCGGTGGGTGACGTCGTTGAACACGGTGAGGCCGGCCACCCAGTCGAGCGCGTGTGACTCCTCGAGGTTCTTGCCCTTGTGGCCAATGATTGCCGCGAGCTCCACCTCGTGGTCAATCCGTCCCGGGTAGGCCGCCGGCAGCCGAATCGGCTTGTTCGCCGGGATCAGCGAACTCGGCAGCTTCGAGAAAAACATCGGCCCGTCAATCAAAGACTCGGCGCTGCCGCCCATTTCACTTGCATGCGCGGCGTAGTTGCGCGTCAGGCAGAGCACCTTGAGCGGGTGCGGCACGGGCAAGCTGTAGGCGACGTCCTTGCCCACCGCGAGTTCGTCAAGCGTGCGCGGCGGCAGTCCGTCGAGGTGGGCGACACACTCGCGGACCAGCTCGGGGCGCCAAAGCTCCTGCGTCAGCAGGTCCCACAAGTCCGGAAAGGTCGGCAACGCGAGGCGCCGGGTGTTCACCCAGTCGGCCCAGCCGCGCGTAAAGTCGACCCGCCGTGGCACCCCACCGATCGTTGCCTCCACGCCGATGCGCCGAAACTTGCCGTGATGAAAAATGAAAAACCGCATGGTCACGGGCGGGACGGGGACGAGATCGCGGGGTGCAACGAACGACAAGTATCCCACCGCGGTGCCGTGATGCAAGGGAAAGGCACGTCTCGGGTGCGTT
>SKZP01000311.1 GCA_007127275.1 Planctomycetota bacterium | reverse complement strand
TTTGCGCCGGTGCGCTCCCGCTTCGAGTTGCTCGAGCAATTCCCGCTCGGCGCGACGTTTGACTCTGCGCTGCTGCTTGTGAAGCGCCCGGGAACGGGATGGGTCGCCGCTCACCTCGAGTTCGTGGCAAACCCGGAAGGGGTCGAATCACTCGACCTCGCCGCCGCCGCGGGATTGCCCGCCGTACCCGGATACGAGCGGCAACTGCCTCGCGACGGAAACGGCGAGTCGGCCCAGGGGTCCGAGGCGCAAATCTTGCCGGAAGCCGGCAGGGTACTCGAATTGGACCTCGAGGGGGTGGACCCGCGGAATGTCGACCCCGAGCTGTTGCGCGAGTTGTTGGAGCGCGCCATGGAAGAGGCGGAGCGCGAGGGTCGCTGACGTTTGATTCGTGAAGCGCTTCAAACGCGGCCCGCAACTCACATTGATGGCCCGTAGGGACCATGCGTGTCCCCCCTCGCGGAAAGGGGAGACTACGACGCTTTGAGCCCGAGGCCGTGCACAATCTCCTCGACCTTGGCGCGGGCCTCGGCGTAGCCGGGTTGCTGGCGGTTGCGCATAAGAATCTTGCCGCCGCAGATCACTGTGTCGACGGCGTAGCCGTTGGCGGCGTAGACGAGGTGGCTTGTGTAGTCGTAGCTCGGCGTGAGCATCACGTCGTCGAGTGGCATGAGCACGAGGTCCGCGAGCGCCCCTTCTTCGAGGCGGCCGGCGTCGAGGCCCACGGCTTGCGGAAAGGCGCGGGTGCCCAGGGCGAGGGCCTCCGCGGCCGGCATCAGTGCCGCGTTGCCGGTGGCGTGCTTCGCCAGCAGTGCAGCGAACTTCATCTCCTCGAGCATGTCGAGGTTGTTGTTGCTGCACGGGCCGTCGGTGCCCAGCGCCACCTTTGCGCCGGCCTGCCGGGCCATTGCATACGGAAACGCCCGCGCACGCTCGCCGCCGACGGCAAGCTTCATGTTCGCGCTCGGGCAGTGGCAGCACAGCGCACCGTGCTCCGCCATCAACGCGAACTCGTTCTCGTCGAGCCAGACGCAGTGCGCGGCAATGACGTTGTTCCCCTCGAAGACGCCGAGCGTGTGCAAATGCTCCGCCGGGCGCGCCCCACCGCTTGCCTTCTGGATTTCCTCGACCTCGGTCTCCGTTTCCGAGAGGTGCGTGTGAATGGGCACCTTGTGCTCGCGGGCGAACTCGGCAATCCAGCGCCACTCGTCGTCCTCGACCGTGTACGGCGCATGTGGCGCAAGCGCAAACTGGATCTGCTCGCCCCACTCGCCTCGCTTCCAGGCGGCATGCGCCTCCTCTGCCAGCTTGCGAAACGGCAAGTCGAGAAACTTCACGAACACCGGAGCAAGCACCGCTCGCATACCGGAATCCTTCACCGCCTCGACGCATTGCGGCAGGTGCCAGTACATGTCGTTGAAGCCGACGGTGCCCGTGCGGATCATCTCGTAGCAGCCGAGCTTCGTCGCCCAATACACCGCCTCCGGGGTGAGCTTGCCCTCGGCGGGCCAAATGCGCGTTTGCAGCCACTCCATCAACGGCATGTCGTCGGCAAAGCCGCGCAGCAGGGTCATCCCCGCGTGGGTATGCGCATTGTAAAACGCGGGACTGACCAGCATGCCGCTGGCGTCGAGCCGCTGCGCGGCCTCGTGCGGTACGGTGGCATCCGCCGCGGCCCCAGTATGCACCCGGCGGATGTGGCCGCCGGCAATCCCAAGGGTGGCGCGCTCGCCGCTGGGTAGCGTGGCGTTCTCGACGAGCAGGTCGTAGCGTTCGGGGGACGGCGGCGGATTCATAGCGGCGGAGTCGGGAGGGGGCGAGCCGAGGGTCGTCGTTGCATGCACAGCCCGGCATTGTAGCGGCGCCGTGCCCGGTGTCCAAACGGGCGCGGCGCGGAACGGCGAAAACGACAACGGCAGGCTTGACCGCAGGCGGGGAAATAACGCAGAATACGGCTCTTCCCCCGACCTCCTCACCCTCTCTCTGCTTGTCCGCCCCCGTCGCTGGAGAGCATCGAGATGCGCGGAACATTCGTTCGTGCAACGTGGATGGCCCCGGTTTTTGTCCTCGGGGCGCTTAGTCTCCTTGTGGGGTTTGTAGCGTCCGGCTGTGCGGACACTGAGCCGGCGGAGTCCCAATCAGAGCAGGAGGAGGCTGGCGAGCAGGTGCGTCCCGCGCAAGCGTTGCCGGCGGTGGTCACCGAGGACCGTCCCATCCTTCCGGAAGGCCCGCCTTCGGGCCATTTCGCCGACGAGGACTTCGGGATCGAGTTCCGCCACCAGGCCTTTCTCGAGCGTAGCGTGGCGCCGGGTCGCGGCTACGGCAGGGTAACGTTGCGTTACGGCAACGGGCGCATTGTCATCACCACCTACGACGAGCCCATGGCGGCGCGCAACCTGACCAGAGAATTGCGCAGCGCAGTGGAGCAGCGCTACCGCTATACGGTCTTTCCGACGAAGATGCCTCGGCTCACCCGTGTCGGCGAAACAAGTGTTCCGCAGCGCCGCACGCACAGCCCGACGAAGGATTGGGATATCAGCGTGCCGGAACCGTTGCCGAGCGAACTGGAGTACGAGGACCAAGACCTCGCCTACACTCAGTTTCGCATTGACACGTGGGAGCAGTTCAAGCGGGACGAGGAATGGGTGCTGGAGAGCGACCCGTGGACGCCGTTCACGCGGACGACACCGGAAGGGCTCGAATTCCAGGGCTTCAGCGGTGTCGCCTATTTCAATGGCGAGCGCTACCTTGTCATGCTTGAGGCAGTCAGTGACATCAGCCGGCCCGTACACATCGTCTACTTCTACCCGTATGAAGACTACCCGGTGATGCGCGAGGTCATTGCAACGGTGCGCGAGACCATGCGCGTCAACTGAACCGGAAAGCCGAGGCTGTTTGCAGCTCCGCGCCGAGGGTGTCACGTTTCGCGTGGTACGCCCTCGGCGCTGCTCGTTGAGGCGCAAGGTGTGCGTGCCGCTCGGCGAATGGCGGAGACCAACGCCTCGGGGGGGCCGCCTTTGGGGATGTAGGCACGGGCCCCCGCGCCGAGCATCCGGCGGCGGACCCCGTCGTCCTCGTGCATGGACAAACCGACGACGGCGATGCCGGGCAACTGCTCACGGATGCGCCGCGTGGCTTCAATGCCGTCCATTCGCGGCATGGAGACATCCATCACGACGACATCCGGATGGAGCTTCTTCGCCTGTTCGATCGCATCCATTCCGTCGCCGGCTTCGCCGACCAATTCGATCTCCTCGATTTCATCCAGTGCCGCGGCGAGCGCGTGGCGCAGAATTGCATGGTCGTCGACAAGCACGACGCGGATCGGCGCAAGGCGCGTCGAGGGCAGACTGTCTTCCTCAAGTGCCGGTTCTTCGAGGTCGCTCGTAGCGATGGGCTCGGGGCGTGGCGTCATCTCGGGGCTTTGCCGTGGAACGGACAGTCGCGCGTGGAAACCTTCGCCGGGGGCGGAGCGGACTTCGAAGCGTCCGTCAAGCAACTTGGTTCGCTGCTGGATCGAAAGCAGGCCGAAGACGTCCGACTTCATGGCCAACTCGGTAAGCGAGCAAGGGTCGCAGCCCACGCCACGGTCAATAACCTCCAGCACGAAGGATTGATCGTCGGCAAAGAAACGCAGCCATGCCCGAGACGTGCCCCCGTGCTTGACCACATTGAGGAGCAACTCCCCCGCGGCCTGGAACAGAAAGGCGCGCAACTCCTCGCTGCCAGGCTCCCCATTGCAAGCCTCGAGTTCGACCTCCAGCGCATGCTGCTCCTTCATACGCGTCGCGAGCCATTTTAGCGCGGCAACAAGCCCCGCGTCGTAAAGCACCGGCGGAAACAGGTCGACGGCGAGATCTCGCGAGGCGGAAATCGCCTCGTCCAGCAACTTCTCCACCGCAGCGACTCGCTCGTCCAGCTTGCCGGTGGCGTCCCGCCGCACGCCTTCGTTGGCCATCTTCGCGGCCACGAGAATCTGCTGGAAATAGTCGTGCAACATGTAGGCGACGCGTCGGCGTTCGCGGCTCTCGGCTTCGGTGAGCTGTTTGGTCAGTTCGCTGAGTCGTTGCGCAGTGCGTTCGTGCTCGGTCGCTTGCGTGGCAAGCGCTTCGTTGAGGGCGTGGATGGCGCGCTCGGCGCGTTTGCGCTCGGAGATGTCCCGTACAATGCAGACGTAGACGCGACGCGTGCCGAGGGTGGCTTCGCTCACCGCGAACTCCAAAGGGAAGTCGCCGTCGCCATGCTTGTGTGCGATGACTTCCCCAACGTCGCCAAGCGCCAAGCCCCCGTTCTCCGGGTCGCGGTGCGGCTCCAATTCGGGAACGCATTCGCCGATGCGCATGCCGACCATGGTGCCGCGTTCGAGGCCGAAGATGCGCTCCGCCGCGGGGTTGACCATTTCGACGCTTCCCGCCTCGTCGAACACGACAATTCCGTCGACGGCCGCGTCGATCACGGCGCGCAGTCGTGCTTCGCTATCCTGGTGCTGTTGCGCCACCTGCTCGCGAAGCACGGCGTCGGCGACGATGTTTCCTACCGCCTGAAGGAAATTGACGTCGTCGTGGGTGAAGCGGCGCTTGAGTTGGGTATGGGCTCCGAGCACGCCATACGGTCGCGCCGGCTCGGGGCTGCGAATGATGCAGCTGATGCCGCTGACAATGCCGTGTTCGCGCAACAGTGGGGACGGGCGGAACCGCGTTTCCGTGCGCAGGTCTTCGACAATCACCGGCGCTTCGCGACGCAACGTGTAGCCGGCCTGGGAGGCCTGCGCCTGCACCACCGGACGGCCCAGCGTGCCGGCGCGCCAGCCGGTACCCGCACGCATGAACAGTTGCGTCCCCTGCGGCTCCAACTCCATCACCGTGGCGAGTTCGACGCCGAGTACCTGCGAGACGACGCGCACCGACTCGTCGAGCGTTTCGGCCAACGAGAAGTGGGAAAGGGCGAAATGGCCGAACTCGGCGACGGCCCGCTGTTGGACGACACGCGCGGTGAGTGTCGCGGTGAGGCGCGCCTGCGCCACGTCGATTGGTTTGTGCTGCGACCACTCGGCAAGTGCTCGTTCGAGTACGTCGGCAAGTTCGTCGTGCGTTGTCGCCGCCGCGGTGTCGAGTACGTCGGCAACGCCGCCAAGGCAAAGCGCTTGCCGGGCCGCCTCGCCGACGACCTCTGCGACGACCACGACGGGCACGGTACAGCCCGCAACCAACACGCCGAGTGTCGCCACGTCGGTTGCCGTTTGCAACGGAACCGGCACACAAAGCAGCACCGCATCCACAGCGCGCTCGTCATTCTCGCGCGGCTTTCGCAATGCGTCCCAGTCGATCTCGGCCACGTGGGTACGCATGTTCGAACGCTCGGCCAACGCGGTGGAAAACCGTTCGCATTGCTCACGGGGGGCCCCGGTAACCCAAACGTCGTATGATCGTTGTGCCGCATTCATGCAATACTCCTTGTACGCCACAGGCTA
>SKZP01000348.1 GCA_007127275.1 Planctomycetota bacterium | reverse complement strand
CCCAGCGGGTCATGTCGTAGATTTTTGCGTTCCAGCGGTAAAAGCGCTCCAGTGCCGCGTTCTGCGTCGCCCGCTCTTCCGGCTTTTCGGGGGCGGCCTCTTCCGGCCGCTCGTGCGGCGGGATGTTGTCGTCGGTGGCGGCGACGGTACCGGCGTGAGTCGTGGCAGCGGCGGGCCGTTCGGCACTCGCTTCGCCTGAGTCGGACGTGGTCATCATGGCGCGTAGATCAACGAAGGGAGAACTCCTCCGACCCGGCGTCGCAGGGCGGCACCGGCCGGGGCAGGTGATATTTGTTCGGGGGACGTCACGCGTAGGCTTCTAACATCCTGGGCGTCGCGGCGCGACTTTGTTAGGGAAACGGCGCTGCGTGCGAGTGCGAACGCGTGCGTGTGTGCGACGCATGCCGCGGTGAAGGCAACGGAGAAGCGACGGAAAAGCGGTGAAAAAGATGAACGACGTCGACCCACAACCGACCCCCTTATACCGCATTGCTCCCGGCGCGGAAGCGAGCGACGTACACGGGCGTAGTGTCGCGGCGCACTTCGGTGACCTGGCCGCCGAGGTGGCGGCGTTGCGGGAGGGGGTGGCGTTGGTGGACGCCGGAACGTCCGAGTGGCTCGCGGTTCGGGGCGAGGATGCGCGCGACTTTTTGCACCGGATGCTTTCGCAGGAGATTGCGGCAATGCCGGCGGGGGCCGTGGACTACGCGTGCCTGCTGGACCGCAAGGGGGGGCTGATCGCACCCATGCGCGTGTGGCACGAACGCGAGCCGGCCGCGCAGTTTGTGCTGGAGTTGCCCGGCGGCACGTGCGCGGCGGTGACCGAGGCACTCGACGCGTTCATCATTGCCGACGACGTGGAGCTAGGCGACGAACGCACCACGCACACCGCCCTCGCCCTCCTCGGGCCACGGCGCGACGCCGTGCTCGGCGAGCTCGGCTGGCAAGTACCGCCCACGGGCGGCGTCGTACACAACGACAGCACGGTCTCGCTGGCGGATGCGCCGCTTGGCGAGGTGCCTGGTGTGGTGGTGCGCGTGCCGGTGGCGACGCTCGAGGCGCTCACGCCCAAGCTCCTCGACGCCGTGCAGGCCGCGGGCGGCCGACAAGCCGGCTTCTACGCCTACGACACCGTTCGCGTCGAACAGGGCCAGCCCCTGTGGAAGGCGGAGTTGGGCAGCGGGATGCTCGCCAAGGAAGCGGGGCTCGAAGCCGGCGTCTCCTACACAAAAGGCTGCTACCCCGGCCAGGAGCCGACCTACCGGTTACACTTCCGCGGCAAACCGTCGAAGCGCCTCATGCGCCTGCGCCTCGCCGAGGGCAGCGAGCCCCCGTCCCCGCTACCGAAAACGCCGCTGACCCTGTTCAGCGCGGAGGGCAAGGAAGCGGGGCGCGTAACCAGCATTGCACGGATGCCGGACGGTGAAACCGTCGCCCTCGGCTACGTACGCCGCGCCTACGTCGAGGAAAAGCCCGCGCTGTACCTCGGCGAGCCGCAAGCGACCACGCAGCTCGTGCCACACGACGTGGCCGGACTGCGCCCCATGCGCGAGCCGACCTCGTAAGACCAGCGCCTGCAGTTCCCCGGGGGCCTGAAGCGCGGCCGGATACACCGACTCTTGGTTCGCCGCGACGCGGAGCGCGAGAGTCGCGTTGCCTTGCGCAAACCCCGAAACGGCGGGGATCTCCGGTCGAAGAAGTGGTGATGCGCTCCTGTTCGCGGCACGTCGCGACCAACCGAGAGAACGCCGGTACCGCCGGGCCTACTAGCGTTGCGGCGGCGGCGTGCCCGGGCGGCGGCGGGGTGCGGGGGTCGGTGACTTTTGTGGTTGCGGGCGGCGCGCAGTCCCGGGGCGCTGGGGCGGCGGCGGTGGAGTTTGACGCTTCGGTGGCGGCGGAGGCACGGCACTTGGTTGAGACGCACCGCTTTGACTGCCCGAGCCAGGGCTTGCGGAGGGCTCAGCGTTCGGGCTCGTGTTGCGACGCGGCGGGGGCGGCGGCGCCGACTGCGGTGCGACGTCACGCAAATGCTCGGGAACCTGGGCGTCGGACTCGCTGATGCGAAAGTCCGAGTTGGTCGACACCTGCCGCGTCTCGGCCTTGGCCGGCTGCGGGTGGGCCGCAGGACGCTGTGGCCGCGGCTGCGGCTGCGCAGGTCGTTTTTGCTGCCGAGCGTCGCCACCTGCGGCCGGTTGCTTGCCGCTGGAGACGCCGGTGTTCGGTTTGCCGGCGCCTGCCTCGCCGCCTGCGCCTCGCGGCTTGAGGGCTTGGTTCAAGATGTCCCGTACTCGCCCCATGGATTGGAAGCGTTTCGCCGGGTCACGCGCCATCATCCGGTGAATGAGGTCGGCGACCGGTTTCGGAATTTCCGGGCGCAACTCGCGCATGTCGCGCGGATTCTCTTTGATCTTCTTGAGCAGAATATCCATTCCGGAGCGCCCCTTGAACGGGAAGTCGCCGGTGAGGAAAAAGAAGCCGCAGGCCCCGAGGCTGTAAATGTCGGTGCGGTGGTCGGCGACTTTACCTTCCGCCTGCTCCGGCGCCATATACATCGGCGTACCCATGATCTGGCCCGTGACGGTCAGCGCCTGTGCGTCGCCCCCTTCGACTTTGACGAGGCCGAAGTCGATGATTTTCACCTCACTGGTCTGCTCGTTGAGCAAAATGTTATCCGGCTTCAGGTCGCGGTGCAGGATATTGAGCTCGTGGCAGTAGGCCATCGCGTCGGCGACGTCGCGGATGATGCGCAAGGCGCGCGAAATCTTCACGCGGTCTTTCTGCTGGTTCTTCTCGCGGACAATCTCCTCGAGCGGCCGCGCCTGCACAAACTCCATGACAATGTAATAAAAGGGATCTTCCTGGCCGTAGTCGTACACTCGCACAATGTGCGGGTGCTCCAGTTGACGCATCGCCTCCGCTTCGCGAAAGAAGCGTTGCACGAACTGCGCCGGCGGTGGCGGCACGGCAGGAAGCAGCTTTAGTGCGACAATCCGGTTGAGCGAGTGGTGGCGCCCGGCAAAGACCGCTCCCATGCCACCGGCGCCGAGTTTGCGCTCAATGGTGGTGTTGGCAATCACCTTGCCAATGACGTTCGTGGCGGCTTGCGACGGTTGTTGCGACATTGAGGCCGACCTCGCAGTCAAGAAGGAGGGCAACGGTGTAAAAGGAACGGCGCGCGTGGCAAGCAACCCCACAACGCTCGGCGCGAAGCCGCTACCTGTCGTATGAAAAGGAAATGAAGCGAACAAGGGCGGGGCATCACGAATCTCGCCCCCGTCCGCCGGAAGGACTGCAAGAGTCCTCGTTTGGGGGAACTTGGCGACCCCACGAAGGATACTCGCCGGCAACCCCTCAGGGCAAGTGCATCATTCGCAAGTCGTCCGCCTCTACATTTGTGGGTGACACGGGGACACGGCTTGCCGGTGCTTGAGGTAAGCTTCGAGTGCTACCATGAAGCGTACCGTATGGGTTGCGTGGTTGCCGACGGAAAGGACAGCTTGTGAGTGCGGAGCCGCGGGAGTTGGATGTTGCCGTGATTGGCGCCGGCCCGGTAGGCGTGGCGGCGGGTTTGCATGCGCGCCGGGCGGGGCTTTCCGTGTGCCTGTTCGAGCAGGGGGCGCTTGCGCAAACCATCCGCCAATGGCCGCGCAGCACGGTGTTTTTCAGTGAAAGCGTAAACATTGAGATTGGCGGGCATCCGCTGGTCAGTGCGGGCGCAAAGCCGACGCGCAACGAGGCGCTGACATACTTTCGCCGGGTGGCCGAGGTCGAGGCGCTTGAGGTCGCCACGTACCGGCGCGTAACGCGAGTGCTTCCGACAGGCGAGCCGGGGGCGCCGCATTTGCTCGAGGTGGTGCGCACCGAGCCGCAGGCGCCGCCGCTGCCTGAGCAGGTGCCTGAGCGTGTCGCGGCGAGGCACGTGATACTTGCAACGGGCTACTACGGCAATGCGACCCGCCTTGGCGTCCCCGGTGAGGAGATGCCGCACGTGCTCGGCACGTATGCGGAGCCGGAGCCGTTCTGGCGGCGTCCCGTCGTCATTGTCGGCGGCTCCAACAGCGCTGTGGAAGCGGCACTTGAGTTATACCGCAGCGGTGCGCGTGTCACCGTGGTGCACCGCGGCAAGGGGCTGCGCGAGAATGTGAAGTATTGGCTTGCGCCGGACTTTCTGAACCGTGTGCGCGACGGCGTGATTGGGCTCGAACTCGAAAGTCGCGTCGAACGAATTGAGCCGGATGCGGTGCAAATTGCCCGCGCAAACGGCAAGCGCAAACGACTGCCGGCGGAGTGGGTGTTGCGGCTGATTGGCTACCGCGCCTGCGACGAGTTGCTGCGCGCTGCAGGGGTTGCGTTTACCGAGGACAGCGAACGACCCGTGTTGAGCGAGTCGTTCGAGACCAGCGTGCCGGGGCTCTACGCCGTCGGCTCCGCCGGCTTCGGCCGCGACACGCGCCACATCTTCATTGAGAACGGTCGCGACCATGCCGCTGCGGCGGTGACGCACATACTCTCTTGCCGCGGGTGACGGAATCATGCCGGTACGCGTCATGCACAGTGCAGGGTGGCAACTCGGCCTCGGCAGCCGCGTGATTCCCGCGGCGGGGCCGCGTTTGCGCGAGGCGCGCTTTGCCGCCGCGGAGCGGGTCGTCGCCGCGGCACGTGAGGCAGAGGCAGACTTTCTCGTGCTCGCCGGCGACACGTTTGCGCATCCCGCCGTTGGCCGCGCCACACTGGAGCGGACGCTTGCGCTGCTCGCCGCCGCCGCGCGTCCCGTGTATGTGTTGCCGGGTCGCCGCGACCCGGCGCTTGCCGGCAGTGTCTGGGAGCGCCCCGAGTGGGACGAGGCTGCGAACGTCACCGTACTCGGCGCGCCGTCAACGCCGGCCCAGCCGGTGCGGGATCGCGCGACCGGGGCAATGCTGTACGCCTTCGCGCCCGAAGAGAGAGCAGCCCGTCGAGCCGCCCCCGCGTCGCCGCCTGAGCGAGAGGAACGAGTGCGCATTGGCGTGGCCTACGAGGCGGCACACCTTCCCGCGGACGCCGCCGGCGGATTCGATTACGTTGCCCTGGGCCGCGGTGACGACGTCGCGTTGGAGGCCGGGCCTTCCGGAACCGCTACGCCGACGGCCGCACGTTGCAGTACCGCGGTCCCCCAGTCCGCGCATTCCGGCGCCGTTGCGCGGGGTGCTGCTGCATACGTCGCTCGGGTTGCGCCGCCGCCTGAGCCGACAGACTTCACGGACCCCGAGGGCGCGGCGCTACTCGTGGAACTCGACGGCGCGAGAGCCAGCCAACCGCGTGTCGAAGCGGTCGCCACGGCGGTCCTGCGCTGGCGCACATACGCTGCGAACGTTGAGGAGGGCACGCAAGTCGCCGCCTTGGCGCGAGAACTCGCACCGTCACTCGAAACCAACGACGTGTTGCGGTTGCACCTCGGTGGAACGTTGCCGTTGACCGACGCCGCCGCCCTCGAGGCAT
>SKZP01000332.1 GCA_007127275.1 Planctomycetota bacterium | reverse complement strand
GGCGACGCCGACGCGAGCCGGCCAGTTCGTTGCGACTCTCACCGTGGAGAGTGATGACCCGCGCTTCGAGCCGCACTTCGTGCTCACGCTGCTGTTGACCGTCGAAGGCGACGACGTGACGGATCCTTCGGCCACGCCGGTGAGTACGGCGGCAGAGGAAGGGTGCGGTATCGCACCTCGCGGCAGCGCATGGCTTGTGGGTACCGTCGCCTTGTTGTTCGCGTTGTGGTTCGCACGGCGCCGTCGCAATCAACCAGTCCCGGCGGCCGCACTACGCGGATAGGCAGGGCCATTGGTTAGCCGCGACGCGAAGCGGTTCGCGCGTTCGCACACCAGCGCGGTACGTCACCCAAAGCGTGCCGCGCCACTCAAGCTCGAATTCTCCCCGGGGGGCCGCAACGCGGGGCGCGCTGCGCAACGCGAAAGCGGCTAACCGGGAGGGCGAGGCTACGGCCCGAGCAGGGTTTCGACCGCGGTCTTGCTCAACTCGACGAAGGGGCCGGGCACCAATCCGATTATGAGGATGGCGACGGTGGCGAGGCCTACTCCGAAGGCGATGGCCCAACGGTCGCCATCCGGGGCGAGGAAGGCCTGCTCGCTCTTCTCGGGCTTCATGTAGATCGTGTAGACGACGCGCAGGTAGTAGTAGACGCCGATGATCGAGCCAATCACGGCGACGATCACGAGGCCGTAGTACTGCATCTCCAGTGCCGCGTAGAAGATCCACAGCTTGCCGAAGAAGCCCGCGGTCAGCGGAATCCCGGCGAGACTGATCATTGCGACGAGCATCGCGAAGCCGATCAGCGGCTTGCGCCGGGCGAGGCCTTGCAACTCGGCGATCTTGTCGATCTCCTTGGTGCCGCCGGCCCAGATGAGGATCAAGAAGGCGGCCATCGTCGTGAACGTATAGGCGAGCAGATAGAAGAGGATCTGCCAACCCGCGCCCGGCTCGGCACCAGCGCTGGTCACGGCGATCAGGCCCATCAGCAGGTAGCCGGTGTGGGCAATCGAGGAGTAGGCGAGCATGCGCTTAAAGCTTTCCTGCGTTACGGCAAGCAGGTTGCCCAGCAGGATGGTCAGCACGCACACGGCAATCAGCAAGAAGCCGATGAAGTCGCCGAAGGCAATGGACTGTTCGCCAACGGCGTCCGCAATCTCGATCTGCGCGTCGGCGGGGAAGCAAACCAGCAGGATGCGCAGGAACGCCCCGAACACGGCGGCCTTCACCGCGACGGCCATGAAGCCGGTAATCACCGCGGGGGCGCCGTCGTAGACGTCCGGAATCCACTGGTGGAACGGCACGACGCCGAGCTTGAAGCCGAAGCTGATCACAATCAGCGCCAGTGCGAGAATGGCAATGGGCAGGTTGTAGTTGAGCGACGAGTCGGTCATCAACGGCGCGAGCGAGGTCAGCTGCGTCGTCGCCGGCAGCCCCGCGGCGTCGGTGACGGTGCTGAACATGCCGTAGAGCAGCATCAGGCCGAAGACGAGGAAGGCCGTCGCGAAGGTGCCTAGTACGAGGTACTTGACGCTGCCTTCGATGCTGCGCTCGTTGTTACGGGCCGCACCGACGAGGATGTAGATGGGAATGCTCATCAACTCGAAGGCGACGAACAACACAATCAGGTCGTAGGCGTAGCTGAGCAGCACCATCCCCGAGGCGGAGAGCAATATCAGCGTGAGGAAGTCGGCGAGGTTGACGCGGATGCGCTTGTGGTAGTTGAAGCTGCCGAGGATGGCGAAAAGTGTGGCAACGGCGATGATGATGCCGAGGAAGGCGGCGAAGCCGTCGGCGCGCAGCGTGCCAGAAAAGGCGCTTTGCACCGGTTGGCCGATTTGTTGAAAGCTCGTGATCAACGAGAGCAAGGCGCCGCCAAGGGCGCAGAAGAACAGCGCGAGGTTGATATCCTCGTTCTGCCGGCCGCGCACGAACAATCCGACAATCATCACCACGACGGCGGCGAGCGCCAGCGAGGCCGAAGGCAGGATCACGGTCCAGTTGTCGAAAATCGAGGAAGCCGCGGCGGCCGCCTCCCCCGTGTCGGGGACCGCTTCCAGAGTCGCCAGGATGTTCGCGTGCAACGTCGAGAGCATGGTCTTGTGTGTGGGGCTAGCGGCTAGGTGGATACGTGGCTAGCGGCCGGCAATGCAAAAGGGGGTGCGTGTTTCGTGGTGATTCGGGGTCAGCGATCCTCTGGAACGTCCGCCTCCGCGGCAGCTTCCACGGCGAGCTTGCGTTTGCGTTGTTCCTTGGCGCCTGCGTAGGTGGGCCGCCGCGTTTCGAGATACTCGGCGTTCGCTTCGAGGAACTCGTCCCAATGACTTGGGCGCTCATACTCCTCGTCGATCTCGTAGGTTGCCTCAAGGCGTTCCGCCCAGATGCCGACGACGCGCTCCGCGCTGGGGTTGATGCGGTCGAGCATCATGTTCGGAAAGATCCCGAAGAGCATGATGAATACGAGCACCGGCACCACGAAGATGCGCTCGGTCCTGCCCATGTCCTTCAGGTTCTCGTTCGCCGGGTTGGTGACCTCACCGAAGAAGACGCGACGATAAAGCTGCAGCATATACACCGCGCCGAAGATCACGCCGAGCCCCGCAAGGATGGCAAGGATGACGCCGGGGCCGGAAGCGAGGAACGTCCCCATCAGCGAGGTAAACTCGCCGACGAAGCCGGAGGTGCCGGGCAGGCCGATCGAGCCGAGCGTCGCGATCATGAAGGCGATGGCATAGAAGGGCATCACCTTGGCGAGGCCGCCGTATTCGTCGATCAGGCGCGTCTTGCGCCGCTCGTAGATCACGCCGACGAGCATAAACAAGGCGGCGGCGGTAAGGCCGTGGCTGACCATGATGAACACCGCGCCTTGAAGACCGATCACTGTGTTCGCGAGGCCGGCGCCGGTGGCGGGGACGAGCACGAAGGCGAACATGCCGAGCATGCAGAAGCCTAGGTGGCTGATCGAGGAG
The DNA here is from genome assembly GCA_007127275.1 of Planctomycetota bacterium. Lineage (GTDB taxonomy): Bacteria > Planctomycetota > UBA8742 > SKZP01 > SKZP01 > SKZP01. The sequence goes on along the minus strand of SKZP01000332.1, from coordinate 2,522 downwards.
TAGGCAACGAGCGACTTCATGTCTTGTTGCGCCCAGGCGAACCATGCCGCGAGGATCACGCTGATCACCCCGAGGATCATGATCGCCAGCGCGAACTCGTGCGCCGCCGAGGGGAACAGCGGAATGGCAAAGCGCACGAAGCCGTAGGTGCCGACCTTCAAGAGGATCCCCGCAAGGATCACGGAGCCGCCGGTCGGTGCCTGCACGTGCGCATCCGGCAGCCACGTATGCAGCGGAATCACCGGCACCTTGATCGCGAGCGCCAGCGCAAACGCCGCGAAGAGCCACCAGGCGAGCGTCGGATCGACCTGCAGGTATGCGTACATCTTCAGCAGGTTGAAGCTTGCCTGCTCGCCCATCTGGAAGTAGGCGACCACGGCGGCGACGAGCAGGAAGAGCGAGCCGACGACGGTGAAGATGAAGAACTTCACCGCTGCATAGACGCGTCGCTCATACCCCCAGATGCCGATGATCAGGTACATCGGAATGAGGATCAGCTCGAAGAAGACGTAGAAGACGACGAGGTCCAGTGCGACAAGGCTGCCGATCATTGCCGTTTCGAGCACGAGAAAGGCGATGTAGTACTCGCGCACGTGCTTCTTCACGGTGTGGTAGGAGCCGAGCAGCACCAGCGGCGTAAGGAACGTGGCGAGCAGTACGAGCCACAGCGAGATGCCGTCGACGCCCACCGTCCAGGTGATTTCCGGGTTGCTGATCAAGACGGCGTGTTCGACCGCGGCGAAGCTGTAGGCCTGGTCGCCGACGAGGATCTTTTGCTCGGGCGTGCCCAACAGAAACAGGCTCGCGATGAAGACGATCACGGAGAAGAAGATCGCCGTCGTCTTGATCTGCTTGACCTGCTCCTTGCGGAACAGACACAGCAAAATCGCGCCGATCACCGGCAAGGCGATCAGTGCCGTGAGGATTCCGGGGCTGGATGGCTGCAAGTCGGCTAGGATCATCATAGCTTGAAGCACGTAGGCGTCGCTCGCCGATCGTTAGGAGCCCAGCGGCAGGCGCGACAACTGATACAGGAGAATGCCCAACACGAGGATTACCCCGACAACAAAGGAGACGGCATAGAAGCTCAAGAGGCCCGTCTGCATGCGGCGCCCCAAGGCGCTACCGATTTGCACGGCCTTGCCGAGGAGGAGGATGGTGAACTCGATGAACACGCGATCGAGGAACATGAACAGCAGCATCGCGGTCGTATGAATCGGCCGCAGGATGAAGCGCTCGTAGAACTCGTCCACCCAGAACTTTTCGTAGGAGGCGCGCTTGAGCTTCGCCGGCACGCCGCTTTCGAAGGTGGCCCGCCAGCGCGGGTAGTGCACCGTGTAGGTCCAGAAGGCGAGCAGCGATACCCCGATGGCTATCAAGGTGGAGAGGCCCATGAGGATCAGCGACGTCGCGCCGAGCCCGCCGAACAGCGGCGGATACAGCGCCGGCTCCACCGGCACGTGCGCCGCGGCCGTTTCCTGTGTGGCCACGCTGGCCGGCACCGCGGCGAGGGTCTCACCCACTTCGCCGTCGGGCTTCGCCACATAGTGGTGGAAGGCCGCGGCAAGGTCGCTGCTTTCCTGCTGCGCGGGGCCCATCACGTAGTACTTCAGATTGTCGCCGATGCCGTCGACCCCCGGCAGGTTGACGAGCCCGCCGATCGCGGCGAGCACCGCGAGAATCACCAGCGGCAGCGTCATCACCCGCGGGCTTTCGTGGATCTTCTTCAGTTTATCGGGGGAGCCGCGGAACTCGCCGAAGAAGGTCAGCGCGACGGCGCGGAAGATGTAGAAGGCGGTGAGGATCGCGCCGACGAAGGCGAGGCCCAGTACCACCCAGAACAAGGCGGCAATCGTCTCCGGCGCCACCCCCGAGGCGGCCCCCTCATAGACGGCGTGCAGGATCTCGTCCTTCGACCAAAAGCCGGCAAACGGCACAATTCCCGCCAGGGCCGCCGAGCCGACGAGGAAGGTGACGAAGGTGACGGGCATCACCTTGCGCAGCCCGCCCATGTTGCGCATGTCCTGGGTGAAGTCCTCGTCCTTGTCCGGATAGGCGTGGTGCACGGCGTGAATCACCGAGCCCGCCCCCATGAACAGCAGGGCCTTGAAGAAGGCGTGGGTGACGACGTGGAAGATCGCGATCACGAAGGCCGGCGGATAGATCGTCCCCACACCGGCGGCCATGAACATGAAGCCGAGCTGCGAGACCGTCGAGTAGGCGAGCACCTTCTTGATGTCGTTCTGCGTCAGCGCAATCAGCCCCGCCCACACCGCGGTGAGCCCGCCGACGATCGCGATGATGATCCCCGCCTCCGGGGTCAGCGCGAACATCGGCCCGAGTCTCGCGATGATGTAGACGCCGGCGGTGACCATCGTCGCGGCGTGAATCAGGGCGGAGACGGGCGTCGGGCCGGCCATCGCGTCGGGCAACCACACATACAGCGGAATCTGCGCCGACTTGCCGGTGGCGCCGACGAACAAGAGTATCCCTGCGGCGGTAACGATGCCGAAGAGCGCGGC
>SKZP01000662.1 GCA_007127275.1 Planctomycetota bacterium | reverse complement strand
GTCGTCCGCTGCAGCGCCGCTTCTTGCCACGCCTGCAACGGAGCCATAGGCGCCCGACGACGACGCCGGCCCGGCGGTGACGGACTCCTTCGACGGTCGGATTGCGGTGATGCCACCGGTGAAACCGGATCTTGGTGACGTGCGCATCACGCCGGCGCAGCCGCAGGTGCGGCTGGAGCGTGCCGGAGTGCGGCGTGCCGCGTGTGGCGGCATGCAGTTCTACGGTGCCGGGCGTGTGATCCTCTGGCGCGGCCTCGATGCGTCCGGCGCATCCATTCCGTACCGCCGCGACGTTGCTCGTGATGCGCAGCCGGCGCAGTGGGAGAAGATCAACGCACCGACGCTTTATGCCCACCTCGCGGTATGCCACGACGGTGAGACGTTGCGTACCGCCACCGTGGCACTCGACGGCGCGAGCCTTACGGAGTTTGCGCTCGAGCCATTCGCTCCCGAGCGCGTGCTTGTTCCTGCGGAGTAGGAGCTTGCGTTGACCGTTCATCCGTTGCGCCACCCCCGCGCCGTGTTGAAGCAGCACTGGGCCGAGCGAGTCGAGGAGCACGAGGACGGCACTCGCGAATTCGTCCGGCTGGATCCGCGTCGCGTCTACCCCGTCTCCGCCAGCGCTACGCTAGCCGTGGCGCATACGACGTGCGTGAAGGAGGAGCCGGTCGCGTTGCCGCTGGAAGCGCTGGAGGCACGAGCGTGGGAACTGTTCGCGTTGGAGTCGCGAGAGGACGTGGACGAAATGATCCGCCGAATCCAGCGCCGGCCGACGCCGCTTGCGCCGAGGGATCAACGTCGCCTCGTGCGCCTCAAGCGCCTGGCGGCGAAGTTGGATGCCCAGCGACGGCACGAGTCGCGGTGGCGCAGCGAGTTGGAGGCGCTCAAGCGGACCGAAGCGACGGTACGCGAAGCCATTGCCACGTTCGAAGCGCCGAGGCGCGAAGGCGTGCGCGAGTTGATTGCAGAGTTGTGCGAACTTCACCGCGACATTAGCTGGATGCGGGCGCTGTGCCGGCCGGACTTCTTCCTTTCCGAGGACGTGCGCCGACCGAACCCGCGGCAACTCGACGAAACGATCCCTCACACCGTTGCGAAACTTCGCGACGTCTACGGCATTGGTGACGGCCGCTTTCTCGACGTTCCAGGCGAGACGCTCGCCGTGCGGTGCGGGGACAACCCACTTCGCGGGGCCTGGCATGACAAGGAGGTGCCGGAGGGGCAGGAGCGAACGCCGCGCGCACAGTGGCTGCACTGGCTGGAAGAGAAATGGATGCCGCGGGTCAAAGCACTGGCCGCTCGCTTCGCAACGGTCGTCGAGGGGCGCGACGAACAAGAAGTGTCCCGCCGGTACGTCGTCGCGCTCTGGCCCTCCACAACGCAGAAGCTCCCTCGCGCTCTTGACTCCCTAGAGCCACTGGGCAAGGCCTCGGCGAACCTACTGGCGCGGCTGCACAGCGAGGGAAACGACGTCGACTACCCGTATCCGGACGAGCGCGCCGAGGAGTCGCATCGACAAAACATTCGTGTGATGCGGTTGTCCGCTCGCGTCGCCAGGGCCGTCCGCCATGCTGCGCACGCCTTCGAAGTTGACGAGGTCATCCGCTACCGCACGCGACGCCAGACCGAGCGTCAGCAGCCGTCGCGGACGGGGTCGACGACCGCCTGTCTGTGCCGCCCGGCGGAGCTCGAGCTTTTCGTACACCGCGACACCGGCCGGGTCATCACGCGGCAGTCATACGAGCAACTCTCGCAAGAGGAGCAGGGACAGTTCGAACCGTTTGATCCACGGGAGTAAGGACGACTCCGCGGGGGGCGCTTCACGTGTAGTCCGAAGGGGCGTTCTTCTCAGAAAAACTGAGAGGCGCGGGGTTTCGCCCGTTGCCTTGGGAGGACGCCGCGGTACAGTACGGCAGTCCCGGACATGCCTTGTCTTCTTCCGCCCGGTACGAGTGCGACGCGAATGACGACCGCGACCATAACGGGGTACCGAATCCTGCAAGTGCCGGTGAAGCGACTCGCTTGGCGTGGCGGCGTGCTGTTTCTCGAGCAGGAACTGACACGTTGCGCCCACGGCGGTTTTTCGCTCCTCGGCGGGGCGAGTCGCTGCGAGCTTCTCGGACACGGCTTGTTCAGGCACCGCCAACTTCGCTTTCTTTTCGAGCAGCGCACCGAACCGGAAGCGCCGAGCGGATTCGAGTACGTCGTCTCCTACGTCAAGCTCAAGCCGCAGCCGGCGGGGGATCCGCACCTGTATGCCCGTGACGCCACGGAAATGCTCAACCGGTACAGCCGCTACGGCTACGAAGTCACCGAGTTCCTCGGGTGGCGCGGCCACTGGTTGATTGTGCACGAGCGTCCCGTCGACGGTCCCGCACGGAGCACGCCACGTTACGAGGCCATGGCCGTGCCGCGCGAACAAGTCGAGCGCAGCAAGCCCGCGCCCTGGCCGCACGACCGCATCACCATCGCCGTGCTTGCGACGCAAACCCACCTGTTCCCCATCCAAGTCGTCCACACCGCAAGTGCCAGCCAATCCGGTGAGTAGTCCGCGTACAGCAACCGCGGGTGAGCCACAACGGAGGCAGAGTGCCCCCTTCGCTACGTTGCCGGCGCACGTTGGCAATCACCCGCGGGGGATGCCCGTGGGCTCTGCATTGCGGCTCTCGATTCGCGAGCGGTTTAGAGCAGAAATCCCTTGATGCGGGGAATGTGCTCGTAGGGGCGCGTGGGGCGCGGACTGTGGTCGGTCTCCACCATGACGACCCGTGCCTCGGGAAAGGCGTCCACGAAGATATTCAGGTTGCCCGGCTCGTTATCCAGAAACACCACCGGCTCTCCCAGCGTAGCAATCTCGCGCAGTGCCTCGGACTTGAACGCGAGGTCGTCGGACGCGAAGTCCGGCTTGTGGATCAACGTTGTGCGCGGCCGGTGAAACGGAAAGCCGAAGCGCATCAGCGCCTCGACGGTGCCGCTGCGCATGCTCTCGTCGCGGCCGGTGAGGTAGACGACGTGCGCGGCGGTTTGAAAGGTGCGCCACACGAACTGCGGCGCGCCGGGCATGGCGTGGTCGTAGAGCGTGTAGCTGCTGCGGAAGAACTGCCGGTGCCAATACGCACTCAAGCGGTCCTTGACGCGCTGGATGGATTCCTCGGCGACGCCGGCGTTGCGCAGTGCATGCGAGAGGTGCCAGTCGACAATGTGATGAGCCTCGAGGGCGTAGAGTTCGTACTCGCCATGTTGCGCAGCGAACTCGCGGATGATTTGCACTTGCCGCGGGCGGTTGTCGAAGACACATCCATCGAGGTCGAATACGACCACCGGAACGCGGCCGTTGGCGCCGCAGGCTTCGCAGTGCTCAATCAGCGAGGTCAAGCACTGCGTCTGCGCCGGGCTTCGATGTAAGGGTTCGTACGCCATGGACGCACCTTCGAGTCCACGTAGTCGGCCAGGAGGAGAGAGGAAATCACTTCCGAACGAGCGCGTGACGAGCGACCCGACAACCACGAAGTCACCGTCGAACGCAGTTGCTCAAGAGTGATATTCCGCCACCTCCTTTGGCCGTTGACACTCACGTTGAGCGTGCCCAGTGTAGCGCATCTTTGCGGCGAACGCCGGGTGCGTCCGGCTTTTGTTGCAGAGACGTCATTTCGGACGCTCCGTTTGCGGCGACCGGTGGGCCGCGGTGGTCAACGACCCACCGGTTTGGTAAGCGGAAGATACTGCAGATATGGGCGCACATCCACGGGACGGTTGCATGGGGCGGGTCGTTCGCAAAAGCCGAAGTGAGATCGAAAAGATGCGCGACGCGGGAAAGCTTGCCGCGGAAACCCTTGCGTATGCCATCGGTCTCGTCAAACCCGGTGTGACCACCGGCTACATCGACAACAAAGTCGACAGCTTCATCCGCAAGCACAACGCGGTCCCTGCGCCCTTGGGCTACGGCGAAACGCGCAACCGGCCCGCCTTTCCGAAAAGCATCTGCACGTCGGTCAACGAGGTCATTTGCCACGGCATCCCCGGCAAGCGCGAGCTGAAAGAGGGGGACATCATCTGCATCGACGTCACGGTAATTCTCGACGGCTTTCACGGGGACAATGCGACGACCGTGCCCGTCGGCAACGTCGGCGACGAGGCGCGGGCGTTGATGCGTGGCACGCTCGAGTCGTTGCGTCGTGGCATCGAAGCCGCCCGCAACGGCGCGAAGCTGCTCGACGTCGGGCGCGCCATCCAGACGTATGCGGAGAGCCTCGGCTACGGCGTCGTCGAGGACTTCGTCGGCCACGGCCTTGGCCGCAAGTTTCATGAGGAGCCCCAGGTCCCGCACGTTGCCGAGTCCCGTGGCGCAGGCGGCGGGCGCACGCCCAATCCGACGCTCAAGCCGGGCATGACCTTTACGATCGAGCCGATGATCAATGCCGGTACCTGGCGGTCGGAGCCGCTTCCCGACGGTTGGACCGCCATCACCGCCGACCGCAGCCTTTCCGCGCAATACGAGCACACCATCCTCGTCGTCGAAAAAGGCCCGCCGGAGATTCTCACACAGATGCCCGGCACGAAGAGTTGGGCCCCGGCCGGCTACGAACCGTGAGACGTTGGGCAGGGGGAATGCGCGGGCAGTGCGCACGTCCGGCACTCGGCTTGTTTCGTCAGACCTGCACGGGTTTCCTGCGCGCTGTCGTACTCCGGCCGCGAAACGAACTGGGCGGACACGGAGCCCGCCCTTCGCACGTGGATCCGTCGACGACCATTTCTGCAACAAGTGCCGGCTGCACCCCGCATGGCCTGGGGGATTGGTTGCCTTGGGTAGGGAGTGATACACTCCTCGGGTAACGGCGACAGTTCGGAGCGCAGTGCACGGCACGGGGTTGTTTCCGTCCTGCGCTCAAACTTGTAAGGGTTCTAGGGATGGAGGCTCGGCCAGTGCGTGTATACCTCGGAAACCGGATCCTCTCGGCGAGGGCCGGCGGACGGGGCGGTGCCCCAAGGGGTGGCAAACATCGGCTCCGAGTCGTGAGCAAGGCAAGCGCAGGTGACTGGGCAAGGCAGGCGACGGAGCGGAGCAGCCAACGGGACCGAGTTTGCGAGCGACAACATTGAGTACAAGAGTGAGTGCCCCAGCAACGCCGGTGTGGGCAATGGAATTGGCGTGACGGCCCGAATGGTCGTAGAGTCCCGGGCGGAAGTGGCTGTTGTAATGAATCAGGGCAAACACACAACGACGACGACGCGGAGCGAGAAGGAGCCGCAGCACCCCGCCCCAGCGGACCGGGCGGGAGCGGTCCGGAGCGACTCCGGCGCCTTTCCGCCTGGCGGTCATAGCACTGGCGAGGTCGGCGCCGCCGCGGGCGGCGCGTCGCGCTCCTCGTCGACGTGGCCACGCGACGAAGCGGGACCGGTCGAGTTGTTGCCCAGGGAGGAGCAGGTCCGCTTCGAAGAGTTTGCCCGGGTGGTGCGGGGCAAAGAGCGCGTTCTCGTGCTCACCCACGACAAT
>SKZP01000601.1 GCA_007127275.1 Planctomycetota bacterium | reverse complement strand
TTCGAGGCGAACGGGGGACGAACGTCTCCCGAGTCATACGGGTTCGCAAACGGACGAAGACACGGGGGACGTTCGTCCCCCGCTCGCCGTTTCTCGGAACTGCGCGAGAACGAAAAGGGGCAGGCGGAAATCCTGGATGGACGTGCACGCATGCGCTCCGTCAGTACTTTTCGGTCATCGACGCCCCATACAAATGGTACGATGACGGATCGCCTTTTCCGTCCGGTGCGTCGCCCCGCCTCTTGCCATGCTGCTGCCCTTCGTATGTCGTCGCGTTTTGTTGATTTCGTTGCTTCCCTTGGGGATTGCGATCAGTGGGTGCCTGCCCGTGGTTGCCGCTGCGGTACTCGGGGTGCTCGAGGTGCTCGACGACGAGGGGAAGGGAAACCGGCCACCCTCGGTGATCCTTGAAGAGGTGGTGCGCGACGGCGCAGCGACGGCGGTCGAGTTCGAGCTGCGGGCGATCGACGCCGAGGGGGACGAGATCGAACTCGAGGTGCACTACTCGGTCGACGCGGGGCCGTGGCAGCCGGCGAGTGTCGCGCCGACGACGGTGCCGAGCAGCCCCGGCGGCATCGCGAGCACGCTGACGTGGGACGCGGAAGGTGACCTCGGCTCGAGCGCCTTTCGCGACGACTTGCGACTGCGTGTGATCCCCTTCGACGGCGAGGAGACCGGGGCGCCGGCTGTCTCCAACGTGTTTGCCTACGGCAACGACGCCCCGGTGGTCGACTCGGTGTCGGTCGACGAAACCGATGGCGTCGTCAGCGGCACGGCGACCGTTCGCTTCGTCGTTTCCGACCCCGGCTCGGACCCGGTCGACCTCACCAAGTTCGAGCTCTCGCTGAGTGGGGACTTCGAAGTCGATGCCGAAGAGATCGCGATCACCACGGGCAGCGAAGGCAACTTTCCGGTCGGCGCGGTCAGCGGGCTTGCCTCGAACGAGGCGGGGACCGAGCACACCATTGGCTGGAACTCGTTCGAGAGTGCCCAGGTCTACAGCGACACGGCGCGGCTGCGCCTGCGCGTCACCGACGAGCACGGCGCGGAAAGCGAATGGGCGAGTTCCCAGTTGTTCGTGCTCGACAATCAAGCGGCCCCGGCGGTGCAGATCGTCGACATCAAGGAGTCGCAGCCGGGCGGGTTGCGCACGGGGCCGATTCCGATCGTGCTTCGCATTGAGGATGAAGAGTCGGACGTCGTCGACCTCGATGTGCAGTTCTCCACCGACGGTGAAACTTGGTTTCGCTGCACCGAGTATCGCAACGGCCGCTCCGCCGGATGGCGCGATCTCTTCACCCGGCGTGCCGCCGACGGGGGCCTCGAACAGGTCTTTGCCTGGGACGCGAGCCGCGATCTCTACGCCTTCCAACCGGAGGTTCGACTTCGCGCCCGTGCCCACGACGGCTGGCAGTCGAGCTTGTACTACGAGTACCCGGTGTCCTTCCAGGCGGGCTCCGATGCCACGGTGGAGCCGTTCGCCGAGCCGCGACTGCTGCAGAGTACTCCGTACCGCGACGCCGGTGTGGTCGCCGACTTCAACAACAACGGCATCGACGACCTGGCGATGGTGGCGACCTTCGGGGACAACCTGGAAGTGTTCCTCGGGCAACGGGACGGCCTGCCGGTGTCGAGTTTCAGCACGAGTGTCTCGCACAACCCCGGGTCCGTCGCCGCGGCCGACGTCAACGGCAACGCAAACCTTGACCTGATCGTGCGCTCGGAGGACGAAACCCAGTGGTTCCCCGGCAACGGAGACGGCACCTTCGGCTCGCCGACAAGGATCGACACGCTTTTTGAGTTTTTCGAAGTCGCGTCGATCGCCGTCGCCGATTTCAACGACAATGGTCGTCCCGACTTCGCCGTCAACGCTGACGGAAACATCGAAGTGTGGCTCAACGACGGGTCGGGGAACTTTCCCGAAGTCGACCGCGTCGGATTCTCACTCGACGGAATTACGAGGGCCGTGCGCGCTGGCGACGTGACGGACAACGGACATGCGGACATAGTCGTCCTGACCTGGAGTACGCTCGTCAACAACCAACATGAAGATGTCGTGCAGGTCTTCGAAGGCAACGGAGACGGCACGTTCGCCACCTCGCCAATTCTTCTTGTGCCGGAGGTGTGGCTCAACGGCCTCGACCTGGCCGATCTGACCGGCAACGGCCGCCCGGATATCGTCGCCGCCACGTGGGTGAGCCGGGCGCACATATTCTTGAGCGAGGGAGGGGCGCAGTTCGAGGACTATGGCTCGATCTCGATGGGGATCGGCGAGCCCAACCGGGGGGATGTCGTGACGGCCGACATCAGCGGCAACGGCATCAGCGACATTATCGCGTTCACGGACATGGAGTATGCGGCCCGCGTTTCCTTGGGCAACGACGTCAACGATACACTCGGCTTCCTCGCTCCCTTCAGCAGCACCGACCAGTTGTGGCTGGAAGGTGTGCTCGCGGGCGACTTCAACGGCAACGGCCTCACCGACCTTGCGCTGCATAGCCAGTACGGACTCGAGGTGCAGTACGCGCGAGGGCGAGAAACGCCGTTCTCGCCGCCGATGGAGCTTTCAACGCTGGGCACGGCCGATGCGATGGCCGTGGGTGATCTCAATCTTAGCGGTGCCGCCGACATCGTCATTGCCCAGGGTTATACCGCCGCTCCGCAAGACGACGTGCTCGAAGTGGTTGCCGCCGAGGTCCGCGCCGGCGTGCCCACGGGTCGCTTCCACGTCACCGACACCCTGACCATTGGGGTCGAGCCCACCGCCGTGGCAGTGGCCGACGTCACCGGCAACGGCTGGCTCGACATACTCGTGTCCTCCAATCTGCCGGGAACGTTCGCCGTGATACCTGGTTCCGCCGCGGGCTTCGGCGCCGCAGAAAACTATTCGCTGAGCCTGCCGGCCGCCTCCATGGCCGTCGGCGATGTCACCGGAAACGGAGCGCTCGACGTGTTGCTCACCCCGGCCGATACGAGCGGCTGGATCGAGATTCGCGAGAACGACGGCTCGGGCGGCTTCTCCTCCACCACGATGCTTTCGATCGACGAACAAGCCTTCGATCTCGAGCTTGCCGACCTGGACGGCGACGGCACGCTGGATCTTGTGTATCGCATCAACGATTCCGAGGACTCGTTACGGGTGCGCAACAACGACGGCTCCGGCAACTTCGGCACCTCCGTATTCGACCCGGTGGTCACCGCATCGTTCGTCCCGCTGGGCGTCAAACTCGGCGACGTCAGCGGCAACGGCCACGTCGACATCGTGAGTTGGGGCATCGATTCCGACACGAACGACCGGCTGATCGCCGTGTGGGAAGGCCGCGGGGACGGCTCCTTCGCATCCGAGACGCTCACCGTCTTGCCCATCTATTTCGGTACCGTCGTCTCGCTGGCCCTCGGAGACGTTACCCACAACGGCATGCTCGACGTAGCGATTGGCGACGCCTTCGGTTCGGTACATTTGCTCTACAACGACGGCGAGCTCGGCTTTGTTCCCCCCGACGGTGTGGCCGGCACCACCATTCAGGGGGACTTTCCCGGTGAGGTGATCCTTGCCGACATTTGCGGCAATGGCCTGCTCGACGTGATCTGGACCGAGGCGTTTCGCACGCGCGCCCGGATCGCCTTCGGCACCGCGCCGATTCACACGCCACTGTCCGAGCCATCACTCGACACCGCGCAGACGCTTGGCAGTGACGTGCTCGTCGAGTCCGCGAACCGCTTCGGCGAGGTGCGCAACGAAAACCGTCTTGTGCGCCGCCAGTACATGGGCACGACCGCGCACGGCCCGGCGCCGCCGGAGGTGGCGCATCTGCGCGCGCACACCGGCTTTGTCGAGTTGTTGCGCGAAACGAGCGGTCTTGCTGTGCCTGCGCAGCTGGAGGCGCTGGGACCGGCATACGTGTGGGAAGGGGACAAGCGTCTCGCGCGCATCGTCGACCCCGGCGAGAGCACGGATACGCGGCTGCGCCTCGGCGAGCGCTTCGGTCCGCGCCTCGAACCGGAGTCGAGCACGAACATGGCACGGGCGGGTCTCGACATGTCGAGCACCGTCCCCAGCGAACAGCGCGCCGTGATTCTCGAGCTTCCCATCGACGAGGCGATCGACGCGGGGGACATCGACGCGGGCACCGTACGCGTCTTTCTGCGCGCCACCGACTGGACGCGAGCCGAGGCGTTCGACGGCGACCCGCTGTTCGGCTCGAGCGACGGTGCGTCGCTGTTGCCGCGCCTTCTCGACGGGGCGGACTGGCGCGACGTTATGCGTCCGCAGTGGGAATGGATCGAGCTGACCGAGGATCCCAGCGGCAATCTGAGTGATCCCGACGGCGTCAGCGGTCCCCGCTTCGTCGTCGATCAGAGCGCCTCGCCACGCGTGATACGCGTAGCCACCGACCGCCTCGGCGCCATTCAAGCGTTCCTCGACGATTAAGCACCCTGATCCGCGAGCAAAGACGGTTAGAGCGCTCGCGGATTGAGATCCGCACGTCAACGCCCACGGCGTGGCCCGCGGGCTACTCCGAGGCTTGCGCCGGTGGCGTGCTTGCCTGCACGTTCAGTTTGGGGACCTTGCGCACGCAGTACTCGGCGCGGAAGAACTCCGCGGGCTTGTAGCCGACGGCCTTGGCGATGAATGTTTCGGGGATGTGTTCGATGCGGCTGTTGTAGCGCTCGACCGCTTGGTTATACCCCTGGCGCATCAGCGCAACTTCGTTCTCGATCTGGATCAGCGTCTGCATCAGGTGCCCGGTGTTCTCGTCCGACTTGAGCTCCGGGTAGTCCTCGATCACTGCGGTGAAACCGCCGAGTGCGGGCTCGTCGATGCTCGCCGCCTTCGCTTTGGTGCGTGCCTCGGTGATGCGCTCGATCAGCTCCTGCTCGTGCTGCATGTATTGCTTCACCGTCGCCTCGAGCTGAGGAATCAGGTCGTGGCGCTTCTTCAGCGCGACCTCGATGTTGCCCCGGGTGGCGCCGACGCGGTTGTGCAGGAAGGCAAGGTCGTTGTACATCAGGATGCCGACGAGGAAGAACAGATAGAACGGCGCGATCAGCGCGGCAAACAGATAGTCGGTCGCCTGAAACGAGCCGGTCGCACCGAAGACCAGCAGCGCGACGAGGACGACCGCACTCAAGGCAATGTTGAGCATGAAAAAGCCTGCACGGGCGAGGCGGAAGCGCACCTCTTCTTCGCTGTAGTTTGCCAGCAGAAACGGGAAGTCGCCCATCACCTCGTCGTCCGGCTTTTGCATGCGAAGCTCGTCGAAGTCCGGCGGCGGCGCCTTTACGTAGCCAAGCGCATACAGTTTGTCGTCGACCTCGAGACGGGTCTCGACATACTTGTACTTACCCTGGCGCGACCTCGACTTGTGGCGCGTCATCACCGTCGCCCCTTTGGGCTCGATCGGCAGGTACCCGTGGGAGTCGACGCAACGAAACGATTGTGCTTCGGTGTTTTCCCTGATTTTTTTCCAGCTCTTGTTCTTGCCACTGCCGG
>SKZP01000267.1 GCA_007127275.1 Planctomycetota bacterium | reverse complement strand
GGAGGCGGCCAGCCGGGCGAATGCGGCGGCACCCTTGGTCGCGGTGCGGACTGTGACTGCGCCGCGACGCCGCTTGCGCTGCACAAGCCGTCTCAAACCGAACACTCGCTGTCGCAGCCCTCCGCCGGCAAAGGGCACATCGCGGCGAGGCAGCTTGCCGACCTTTTCACCACGGGCCGTCCCTACGCCGAGGGGGCCGCCTCGCTGCCCCGCACCCTTGCGGCTCGCGGCGTGCACGCTCCGTTGCTGTTGTAGCGGCTTCACTCCATCAATCGACGCCGGCATTCGCCGGTTAGGCGCTTTGTGCGTAGCGCCCCCTGCGACGACACGAGTATGTCTCGCTGTCGCGGCCTGCGCGCACGTGAAGTTTCGTCGTTTTGTCGGCAGGAGTGAAGACCATGGACGAATCCCAACCCAAGTTCGACTTAAGCAAGCTCGCCACCGCCAAGGGGGCGGAGTCCTTTCGGCCGGCGTCGACGGTGACGCGCAAGCGACGCCTTGACCTGCGCACCTGGACGCCGCTGCTGCTCGTCGTCGCCGGCACGGCCGCACTCACCGCAGTGTATCTCGTGCCGTTGCTTGAGCCGGTACACGAGGCGGCACTGCAACCGGTGGTCGTCGAGCAGGACGCCGAGCAACGGCGCTCGACCACGGCCTTGCTCGCCAGCGGCTGGGTCGAGCCGAATCCGTATCCGATGCGGGTCAACCCGCAAGTATCCGGCCGCGTCGAGCACCTCAACGATCTTGTCGAGGGGGACCGACTCGTCGCAGGCGAAACCGTGGTGGCGCAACTGGACACGACGTTGATCGAAAGAGAGATCGCCGTGGTCGAGGCGCGTATCGCCGCGAAGCGTCAGCAGTTCGTGGAAAAACAAACGCAGATCGAGCGGTTGCGCACCCTCGAGGCGCGCAACTTCGACGCGCGGCTTCGGCTGGCGCGGCTCGAGCGAGAGCTTGCCGGGCTCACGCGGGCGGAGAAGGAGGCACAGGCCGAGCTGACTTCCGCGCAAGCCAAGCGGGAGCAGAATGCCGAGTTGCGGATGGATCACGCGCACCACGATGTCATGCACGCACAAGTCGCCGAGGAGTTGCGCCGCCACGAGCAGAAGTACGAGATGATCGAGGCGCGGCTGCCGTATCTCAAGGCCCAGGCCGAGGCGCTCGAGGACAACGTCGAGGCGAATGCGGTGACCGAACTGGAGGCACTTGAGGCGCGAACCGCCTATGAAGAAGCGCTCAAGCGGCGGGACGGCTACGAAGTCCGGATCGAGCGGCTTCGCGAAAAGTTCGAGGCGACGCATCGTACCTGCGAGATCGCCCGCGAATTGGTCGCCGAGCCGGAGGCGTTGGATGCCGCGGTACGCGAGGCGCGCGCCAAGCTCGACGGGATCAGCCCGCAAATTGAGGCGTTGCAAAAAGAGATCCGCGTCGCTCGTGAAGAGGCAGAGGATCCGCTGTTGTTCCGCACCGACATCGAGGTACTCACCACGCAAGCTCGGGGGATCGAGCTCGAGATCGAGGAAACCAAGGCGGAGCTTGCGTTGCTCGAGGAGCGCAAGCGGTTGCACACGGTCCTCTCGCCGGTCGACGGGGAAGTGCTCGAAGTGGTCGCGCAACCGGGCTCGACGTTCGGCACCATGGAAGGGATCGGGGCCCTCGTCACCGCCTACGACCCGCAAAAAATCCAGGTGCGCGTCTACCTGCCGTTCGGCGACGTGCCGGCGGTCGAGCCGGGCCAGCGCGTCGAGATCACCAGCGACGCCGTGCCGGGGCATACCTACGAGGGCGTGGTGGCGCGCTTCGTGCGCAAGGCGAACCTCGCGCGCAACGCCCTCGAAGTAAAGGTGGAGGTGCAAAACCCCGACGGGCGGCTCAAGCCGGAGATGCTGACGCGCTGCCGCTTCTTGCCGATCGAGCGCGAACGAGCGGACGACGAGCCAGCGGATGTGCTGCGCTTCTATGTGCCACGCACCGCACTCGCCGACACGCCCGAAGGGGAGGCCGTCTACGTCTACGACCCGCGCGGCCATGTCCAGGGCGAGGGGCTTGCCCGCCGCGTCGCCGTCACCGCCCACGAGGGAGCCGTCGCCCCCGAGGGTCACGTCGAGGTCGAAGGGCCACTGCAGCGAGGCCAGCGTGTCATCGCCTCGCCCCCCTCCGGCCTCGGTCACGGCTCCCGCGTGCGCCCGCAATAACCGACGAGCCAACAGTCACACCAATCAGAAAGACAACGCCATGAACGAAACCGCCACCGCCACATCCCCCGCCGCCTCCGGCGAGACCTCCGCAAACGGGGCACCCACGACGCCGCGCGGCAGCGCTGCACGCACCGTCGTCGAGTGCACGCAGCTTACCCGCGTCTTCGAGCAAGGCGGCCACGAGATCCGCCCCGTCGACGGGCTCGAGCTAACCGTTACCGACGGCGAGTTCGTCGCGCTGATGGGCCCCTCGGGCAGCGGCAAGAGCACCTTGCTGCACCTGCTGATCGGCATCGACCGGCCCACCTCGGGGACGATCGCCGTCGCCGGGCAGGATCTCTCGCAGCTTTCGCGCAGCAAGCTCGCCCGCTGGCGCAACCGCCACCTCGGGGTGATCTTCCAGCAGTACCACCTCGTGCCGGTGCTCACCGCGACCGAAAACGTCGAGCTACCGATGCGGCTGCGCAAGATGAGCCGGCGGGAACGCCTCGAACGCGTCGAAGTCGCTCTCGAAGCGGTCGGCCTTACCGACCGTGCCGATCACACGCCCGGCAAGCTCTCCGGCGGCCAGCAACAGCGCGTCGCCATTGCCCGCGCCTTCGTCGGCGACCCCGACCTGATCGTCGCCGACGAGCCGACCGGCAACCTCGACCGCGCCAGCGTCGACGGCGTACTCGAGTTGCTGCGGCAGTTGCACGCGCAATTCCAGAAAACGCTCGTGATGGTCACTCACGACCCGCACGCCGCGGCCATCACCGACCGCACGCTGTTCCTCGAGCACGGCAAGCTCACGGAGAACCCGGTCGACCCACAGAACACCGGTCTTGCGCAAGCGGTCAAGGATGCCCGCCGCAGCTGGAGCACGGGGTAGAACCGCAACTCTTGGTTAGCCACTTTCGCGTTGCGGAGCGCGTCGCCGCGTCGCCTACCAACCTCGCCACGTACACGAAGGTCCGCCACGCTGAAACAAAACTACCCAGTCGCGCCGCCGGTGCGAGGCGCGCCCCGTGCTCCGCTGCGCGTCGCGGCTAACCGAAAAAGAAACAGGAGACTTCACCACATGTTCCGCTTACTCGCCTATATCTCGCGCACGATCACGCGAGCGCCGATGCGCTCGTCGCTGACCGTGCTCGGGGTGGTTGTCGGGATGGTGCTGTTCGGCTTCGTCCGCTCAATGGACAACGGCATGCAGGTCCTCATGGACCAGGTCAACCAGCCGGACATGCTCATCGTCTTCGACCGCAACACGATATGTCCGTTCCAAGCGCGCGTACCGGGTCGGTACGCATCAGAGATCGAGCAAATGGACGGTGTCGACGAGGTCTTGCCCATCCGAATGTTCCTCAATGACTGTAGGGCCAACCTCGACCTGATCACGCTCTACGGGGTCCCGGCAGACGTGATCGACGAGTTCTTCCCCAACCTTGGGGTCGATTCCGCAACCTTGCAACAATTCAAGAGCCAAGACGACGCCGCGCTCGTCGGCACACGCGTCCGCGACCGGCGGGGCCTGCGCGACGGCGACACAGTCGAGGTCGGACCGGTCGCCACCGAGATGATCTCGACGTTTCACTCCGACCGCGAAGGCTTTCTGGACAACGTGATTTTCGTTCACCTCGAGTACCTGCTCAACTCGATCGACCCGGAGCAGGACTTGGTCACGCAATTCCTCGTGCGTGTCGAGCCGAATGCGAACGTCGAGGCGCTCGCGCGTCAGATCGACGAGCGCTATCACCGCGACGACCGGGCGACACGCACCCAACCCCTGGCGCAACACATCGGCCGCACGATCGCCGAGATCGAGCAGGTGATCCAGTACGCACAGTTTCTCGGCTACTTCGCCGTTGCGGTCATGGCGGTGATCCTGATGAACACGGTGTTCATTTCCGCGCAAGCGAGACGTGCCGAGTTCGCGATGCTGCAGGTGCTCGGCACGACGCGCCCCGGACTGTTCAGCGTGGTGATGGCCGAGTCGATGGTCCTCTCGCTCATCGGCGGGGCAATCGGGCTGGCGCTCGTCTACGGGGGGCTGACGCTCTATCCGATCGGCATCGGCGTGGAGGGCTACCAGATCGACTTCTTGCCGTCGATGTGGGTGGTGCTCGAAGGGATGGTCCTTGCGGCGATCGTCGGTTTGCTTGCCGGTGCGGCCCCCGCGATGCAGTCGGCAATCTCTTCGGTAAGCGACGCCCTGCGCCCCGAGTAACGAAAGGAGTTCGCGAACATGCTTCCGATCAATTACTCAATGCGCAATCTCGCGCGGCGCCGGCTGCGCACGCTGCTGACGATTCTCGGCATTGCCGTGGTCGTCTTGCTGATTGCCGTGCTCAACGCCTTCAACCAAGGTGTTGTCGGCACCCTCGTCGACGGCGCCGATGCGCGCAACGTCTATCTCGTCGCCCATGGCGCGGATCAAGACATCGAGCGCAGCGCGATCGATCGCGGCTACGCCGAGGAGGCGGCGAACGACGCCCCCGGCGTCTATGAGGACGCCAATGGCCGCTACGCCTCGATCGAGGTGTTTCAGGTCCCGCCCGCGGTACGCTTCGCCGACTCGGAGCGCTTCCCCGGCGAGTACACCGCGGTGATGCGCGGCATTACCCCGGGTGCGTTCCTCTTCCATGATTCGGTCTTCATCACCGAAGGCCGCGAGCCGCGCGGCGACAATGAAATGATCGTCGGCGAGCTTGCCCCGGCTCGCATGGGCGTCTCGCCGGAGGCACTGGCGATCGGCAACAAGGTGTATGTGGAAGACGAGGAGTGGACCGTCGTCGGCCACTTCGTCGCGCCGGGTAGCCAAGTCGAGGCCGAGCTTTGGGTGCGCCTCGAGGACTTGATGACCGCGGCGAACCTCGACGAAGTGACCCTTGTGGCACTCCGGCTCGACTCGGCGGAACAAAGCGCCAGAGATCGCGTCGACCTCTTTACCTCGGAGCGACGAAGCCTCGAGATGACCATGCTTGCCGAGACGGACTATTTCTCGCAACTGCTCGAGGTGATGGCGCCGATCGCCACGATGGCGCAACTGCTTGCGCTGCTCGTGCTCGTCGGCGGCGTCGTCGGTTGCGCGAACACGCTTTATGCGAACGCGCTCAGTCGCACCCAGGAGATGGCAGTGCTGCAAACGATCGGCTACCGCCGCCGTGAGGTGATCGGCGGGCTGACGATCGAGAGCGTGATGCTTGCGCTGCTTGCGGGGATGGCCGGGGTCGCGCTCGCCAGCGCAATGGGGGATCAGGTGCTGCGCATGCCGATGGGGGCGGTACGCATCGCCGTCGGTCCCGAGGACATCTTCGTCG
>SKZP01000372.1 GCA_007127275.1 Planctomycetota bacterium | reverse complement strand
CCCGTCCCCTTTGTCAACGTTTCTTCGTCGCCGCCAGTCCGTCAATACACTACCCGCCACTGCCGCAAACATGCGCCCTTGCCGCGCAGCGACACCTCGTTTCGGCGTGACGTCACACCCTACGCCGGCCGGAACGTCGCTACTGCGGGGCACACGAGGTGAGTTTAAGCCCGGTCACCGGCGGAGTCGACGCACAACGCCGATTTGGGAAACACCACACGTGGGAAGCGAACGAGGGTGCGGTTGCTACTCGGGGATGAAGGTTCGCACATATTCGTCGTCGATGCGCGCAAGGTATGGGTCGACCTCGACGATCTCCGCAGCGAGCGTATCGCTGATGAGCGCGCTCGCTCCTTCCACCTCGTGGCGCTTATACGGCAGGCTCACCCACAGCGAGGCGATTCGTTCCCCCGTGGCGACGAAGATCGGCGCGTCGTGCTGCGAAAGCCGCAACTCCACAGCGACGTCCCCTTGCCACTCGTTGTCGGGACTGCCGAGCGAGACGGCCTCGACCCCGGGGAGTCGGTCGGCAACCCTCCAGATACGCGACTCGGTGGTCGCCGCATCCGGATCGGCCAACGGCCCCTCTTGCTCGACAAGGTGCACCTTGATGCGGAACTCGCGTACTTGCAGCGTGGGCGAGCCGTGGTAGAGGCGCACCTGAATGCGCTCCGCGTCGTCGGGGATCTCCGGCGGCCGCTCTTGCTCGCCGCGAACGTCGCGGACCAGGGAAACGCGCAGCGGCTGTTCAAAGTCGCGAAGTCCGCCGGTTTCCTCGGCCGCATGCGGCGGCTCCCAGCGCGGCATGGTAAAGGCAAGCACGAGCAGCGCCACGGCACCGAGCGCAAGAATTGTCAGCGTGATACCGACAAGGACCGCCGGGCCGCGCCCCCCGGGCGCCTTGCCGGACGGCTCCTGCGAGGCGGCTCGCTCGGTAGGCTCGGCCTTGGCGGTTGCTCTTGCAGCGGCGTTTTCGTCGGACATCGGCGTCAATGGTTCGGTTCGTTTACGGGGCGGCCGGTCAAGCGAATCGTTTGTGACGACGAAGCGGTGCTCCAGTCACGTCAGCCTTCGCCGTCCTCGGACAGGCTCGCGGGGCGTGGAATCGTCAGGTCGCGCTCGGTGCCGAACTCGCCGTCGCGCCCGGCGCTGACAAGGCGCTCGGTGGCAGCGTCGTACTTCAGGGGCCGCCCCCAGGCGTCTCGAAAATACGGGACGTCGTTGGGCCCAAGCGGAAACGTTCGGTCATACTCCTCGAGTCGCTCAAGCGAACTTGGCTCGTTGCCGGCGCGTCCGAGATACTCGTCGAGCGCCCGGTAGTTCTCCTCCGCACTCAGCAGGTGAAACCGGTTCGGGTCGTCCTCCGGCGTCCAGATGCCAATGCGCAGGCCCAGCGCGAAGACGACGTGCAGGATCGCGAGAATGACGAAGGCAACGATCGCGTAGCGGCCCTTGGCGGCGCGCGGCGTATCGATCGTCTGGCGCTCAATCAGAAAGGCCGCGGCGACGAAGACGACCGCCAGCAGCGCGGCAAGCCACCAGCTATCCGCGAAGCCCGGCTGCACGCGCAGCCCATCCACCGAGGAGAGGGATAGGGGCAGAATCACGGACATCTCGGCCTACTCCGTCGTCGTCGTTGCCCTCGGGCGTTGCGCGACTCAGTCCACCTCGGGCGGGGACCAATTCTCGTTGAGGCGCCGGGCGGCCCTTGTCACCTCGTCGCGCAACTCCGGTCGCGCCTCGTAAATCCCGTCCAGCGACGTCGTACCGAGGCGGTACTCGGTCATCTCGCCAATCACGCGAATGGCTTGGCGAGCCACCTGTTCGTCGACGCGCATGGCGATCTCGGACATGGCGCGGGTGACGGTCCGCTGCTGGCGGCGAGGGATATCCGCCTCGATGAGCACGCGCATCCCTTCGCGCATGTAGGAGGCTTCGCCGAGGTGCGGCTGCAGCCGTTCGACGAGGTGGCGACCGGGCAACCTCCAGCTGGTTTCGAGCACCTGTACCAGCGCGGCCAAGTCGGCATCCCCCTCCATACCGGCGAGCTGCTCGAGCAGCATCGGCACGACCTCGGCGGAAATGGCGCGGTCGCCGACGAGGTTGCGCAACTCGGTAAGCGCGAGCACGTCGAGGCGGTCGTCGCGGGGCGAGAGGAACGGCCGCAACCCTTCGAGCGTTTCCTGCGGTGGCAGATAGGCGATCGCGCGGAGCATGTTGCGCAACGGCTCGAGTAGCATGTCCCGCTCGACGTCGTCATCGGCGTTTCGGTAGTCGCGGTAGAGACTTTGCAGGGCATCAAGCAGCTCGCCGGCGTCGCGGGAAAGCCGATGTTCCTGCGTGAGCAGTTGCTGGGCGAGGTGCTGGCGCAGCGAAATCGGCGTCTCCGACTTGGCGAGCTCCTGGGCGAGCGTGCGAATGGCACCCGCCGTCTCCGACCACGTGAGCACCTCGGCAGCGATTCGGCGCGTCTCCAACTCGTCCGCTGTGCGAAGGTCGTGCGAGGCGGCGGCGACGATTCGGTCGACCTCGCCGACGTCGGACGAAAGACTCTGAATCGCGGTGTAGAGGTTTTGCCGGCTGCGGGCGTCGGGAAGGCGCCCGGGCTGTAGCAAGCCGACGATTTGGACGGCGGCCTCGGCGTCGGGGGTGGCACGAATGTAGACCTCGGCAGCCCGCGCCAACAGTGCGGGGTCCCCCTCCTCGACGAGGCGTCGCTGCAGCGCGTCCGACAAGGCGCCGCCCTCGGCGAGAGCCGTCTGCTTCAAGCGGTCCACGTAGGTTCCATCCGAGGTGCGCATCGTCGGGTAGGCGTGCAGCACGTCAAGGGCATGGGCGCGCACCGACACGACGGGGCGGCCTTCCTCGTCGGTCACCACGCCGTCGTCGCCGAGCCGTTCAATGGCGAGTTGGACCACCGTTGGCTTGTCCACCGTGGCGTCACGCGGCTCGACCACGATCCAGGCGGCGTCCCGCTCCGCGGTGATTGCGTCGCGCTCCTCGCCGCTTAGCGCGGGATTCTGCAACTCCTCCTGCCGCTCGTGCACGCGGCGAACGGCGCGTTCGAGCACGGTTAGCGCCGCCACCTTCACCTCCGGCGAGAACTCGTGCGCCTCGGGGCCGCGCGGGTGCAAAATCGGCGCGGTGAAGTCGACCGCCTCGCGTGCCGCGAAGTTCTCGAGAATCTCAAGCAGCACAACGAGCTTCGCTTCCTCAAGGAACTGCACCTCCGAGGCGAGGGGCAACAGCGCCTCGGGTTGCGCATCCAGCAACTCGCGAATGGCGCGGCGTGCGACACGCGTTTGCCGTTCTTGGCCGGTGTCGGCCGGCTCCGGTTCGATCGTGCCCACCAAGCGCGGGAGTACGTCGGCGCCGGCGGTTACCGCGAAGGTGACGAAGGCGTTGAGTTCGCGCTCGCCGAATTCGAACGAGGCGGGGTTGACCACGAGTCCGTTCAACACCGTCGGGTAAACGTCGAACTCGCTCTCGGCGGCGATCGGGTAGCCGCCCAACGCACGTGCGGCGCGATGGGCGAGCAAGTCGTTGCGCCGTTCGTGCTCGTCGAACTTCTCCCCCTCGTCCGTCGCGTCACCGTTGTCACGCGCGTCGGCATCGTCTTCCCGCTCCTCGACCTCGCCGTTTTCCTCTTCGCCTTGCTCGTCGTCGCTACGCGGCTCCTCGGGCGGTTGCGGGGGGGCTTCGAGGCCGTGCACAATCGCTCGAATCAGCGTGGGAACGGCGGCGGAATGTTGGCGTTCGCCAAGGGCGAGGCCGGCGGCATACTCGAGCGCGGGGGGCACCTCCGCGTCGCCATTCAGCAATCGTTCGAGCTCGGCGAGCAATGCCTCCGTGCTGTCGGTCTCCGCTTCCGCCTCCGCGGCGGGGAGCACGGCGCGTGCGGTATGGACGGTCAGAACGGCAACGTCGGGCGACGCTTCCCAGCGCGAGATCAACTCGGTCAGCGCCGGCAATGCCTCGACGAGCTGCTGCTTCTCCACGGCAAACAGCGTCGCAGCCAGCAACTCAGGCGCCTCCTGCGCCTCGGGCAGCAAGCTCACAATGGCTTGGTGCGCCTCTTTGTTGTCGTAGTGAGCGAGGGCCATCACCGCGGAGACGCGCAACCGGTCGCGCGACTCGTCGCCGACGACGCTCGCCAGAACGGGCACGGCGCCGGGCACTTCCATGCGTCCGAGGATGCGCACGGCCTCCACTTGCTGGCGCAAGGTCGCACCGGCGTCGCCAAGGACTTGCGAAAGCCGCGAGAGCACCTCACCGCTTTCCTCGGCAGCGAGCAGCCGCCGCGAGGCTCGTGCCCGCTCGACAGCTTGCGGGCTCGCCAGTTGCGACACTGCCGCGTCCAGTTCGTCGCGTTCGAACTCCTCTGCCGCCGCTGCGGACGGGTAGACCCCGCCCAGCAAGAGCAGCGCGGCGGCGACAGCAACAAACGCCGGCACGAATAGGCGGGCAGGGCGACCGGCGCGTGCCGGTAGAGGCGCCCGTTGCGCCGCTGGGAACGGAGTGGGCTCGCACTGTCGAATCGGACGGTTTCGTCGTCGCATCGTCGCTCGCACCGTTGAAATAGAAACATTACGCAACAATTCGCCGCGGTGCGCAGCATAGCAAACCCCCCTCAGGGGTCAAGGCCGCGGGGACGCGCCTTCGCAGCAAATCCGGAAGTCAGAAGCCTTAAAGCACTCATTTCCGAGTTCAGTGGCCGTAGCGGCCGTCGCCCCGTCGAGCAGCGGAGAAGGAGCACACGGCGCACAAAGGCGCGGCCGGAAACTCGCAGGCAGGTAGCGCGCGGGCCGTAGTGACCGGTTGCTGGGGGCCGGTTGCCGGTGGTAGGTATCCGCGGAACGGATTTGGACGTCGGCTTCACCCACAGGAACGAGATGGGCGAGTCCCCGTTGCATGCGCGGCACCTTGGCCTCGCACCGCCGGCACATCTGGAGCCGAAGCAGGTCCGGCGGCGGTACGTGCTCGCGGCGCTGGCCGTGTTCGTCGGTTGCCTTGGCCTGTTTACGCTGGGCAACGACGCCCAGTTCTGGGACCGCGACGAGCCGCGGTATGCGGAGACGACGCGGGCCATGCTCAAGGGGGGCGACTTCGTCGTACCGACCCACAACGGCGAGTGGCGCTTGAGCAAACCGGTCGGCATCTACTGGCTGCAAGCGGCAAGCATTTCGCTGCTTGGCGACAACGAGTTCGCGGCGCGCTTCCCCTCCGCGCTGTTGCTCGCCTTTGCCGCGCTGCTGCTGTTTCACACCGCGTGGCGCTTCACCCGTCGGCTGCGCGCCGCGGTGTTGACCGTCTTTGCCTTTGCCGGCTGTTTGATGACGCAGTACCAGGCGCACGCGGCGACCATTGACGCGAGCCTGCTGCTCGTGATTGCGCTGACCATGCTCATCTGGTTCGAGGCGTTGCAACGCGCAAACCGCGCCGGCAGCGCCGCCGAGCGCCGCCGCAACGCCTGGCGTTGGGTCGCCTTTTATGTGCT
>SKZP01000248.1 GCA_007127275.1 Planctomycetota bacterium | reverse complement strand
TCGCAGCGAGACACCCCGTCCACGGCGCCGACCGACGTCACCGCGCCCGCGACAACGCCGGGCGAGTCGGCGGCGGCAACACCGGCGGCGACGAACCCGCCTGCCCCTGTGGGAGAACGCGTCGACGACGAGCCGCTGCGGGAATCTGCCGCGGCAAGCGAGTCGGATCCGCTCGCCGCCGTACCCGCCGGGGTGGCCTTTTCACCGACCGGCCGGCCGGGATCCGACGACGCGCTCGGCGCGGAAAGCGACGGCGCAGAAGAATTGCGTATGCTCGAGTCGGACCCGTTGCTCGTGCCGCTGCCGCCGGAGATTGCCGCGCACGACCGTGCCGAGACGTCGCCGGAGATGTGGGACGGACTCGAGTCGAACGAGGAGGACAATCCGTTCACCGAGGCAACGCGCCAGGTGCTCGCCGAAGAGCGAGTCGAGGATCCCTCTTCGGGCGAGCCATACGCGGCGGAGCACGCCGGCTGGGACGTCGACGAGCAAGCCGTGGTTGCTGCCGCGGACGCCGCTGCCGAGGCCGTGGCCGCGCAGGACTCCGACTCCGACTCGGGCGTCGCCGAGGACATGCTCGAGACGGCCATCTCCTTTCCGCCCGCCGAAGCGATGCGCGACAAACCGGCGGCACGCGGCGAAGACGAAATGCTCGAGACCTCGCTGAGCGAGCCCCCCGCGGCGCCGATGCGCAACGCGCCGCCGACGCTCGAAGAAGCCGAGGACCTCGCTCGCGACGCCGGCGTCACTGGTCCGTTCCCCGCCACCGCGGCGGAGCGCGACGCCGTCCCCGAGGCGCTGCCCGCCGAGTCGGATGTGCTTGACCCATTCACCCGTGCCTTTGAAGAAGCCGCCGAGGGGGCAACCGAGCCTCCAGGCGAGCCTCCGCGCGTTTACGAAGAGGAAGAGAGCACCGCGCTGGGCGAGGACGAGAGCCCCGTCGCCCCTACGGAAGCGCAACCCCCTCCGGCGGCAGCTACGGAAGGGCCCGACGATGTCCACGTCGCTGTCAACCCGCGCAGCCGCCGGCGCCGCCAACAGCGCCCGGTAACCGACGTTCACGTCGCCGCACCTCTCAAACGCCGAGCGGCAACATCTCCGGCAACGCGGGAGCGAAGTGCGCACGCCGACGCACCGTCCTCCGCCCACGGGGCAACCCCGCCGCCAAAGCCCGTCCCTGCCACGCCAGCGAAAGAGCCAACGGCCGAAGCGCAGTCCCCTGCCACATCGCCGAGCAAGCCGGCCCTGGCAGACTCGCTGCCGGAGGTGGCGCAACGGACCGTGCCGTTGCCCCCGAGCTCCGGCGGCTTCGAGGAAGCACAGTTGGACGTGGCGAGCAACGACGGGTCACCGGACCCATTGCTCGAGTTCCCTGCCGCCGCGCCAGCGTCTCCGCCGACAAGCAACCCGTGGGACAGCGACGACGAACGACTTGTCGTGGCCGACGAACGTTCAACGCAGCATGATTCAGGCCCCGCGCTCGACGTAGATCCCTGGGCCAGCGACGACGAGCGGCCGGTTCCGCAAGCCGGCGACGGCGACTCGGACCTCGAACCCGTCGGCTCCGACTTCGTCGAACTCGACGACTACCCCCAAACGGATGCCCCCTTAACGGGACAGCCACAAATCGAGTCGGCCGAGTCGGGGGAGGACTGGGACGGCGCCTTCCTCGCCTTGCCGGAGGCGTCCTTCGCGGATGGACCCACGGGCAACACAGTCAAGATTGGCGCCGAAGAGTTGGTGCTCGAATCCGACGACGACAGCGAGGTGGACGACGACGAAATCACCACAACCGTCGGCGAGTTGGATTTCACGCTGCGCGACGCCAAGGCACCCTCACCTCCGCCTGCCTCGGACTTCCTTTTGGCCGGTGGCGCTTCGCGGTCCGACAACTTCGACGCGGCAGGCGACGACGCAGTGGCCCTGCGCAGCAAGGACGAACAAAAGTACCGCGACCGCGTCCGCAAACTCGCCGCCAATCCGCCGAAGCGTGCCGCCGTTGAAGTGATTGACCACGACGCAGCGACGCCACACGGCAACCTCCAAGGTGCCCTACAGGCACTGCACCAGCAGCTCGGCGACGAAGAAGAAACCGCCCTGTTGCTCTTGCTCGCCCTCTTCTCACACCTGGAAAGCGGACAACGCTAAAACGGAGGACGGTGGCACAAGACCGCCCGCGCATGGAGATCCGTATTTCCAAGCCCCCGGGCCGCGGCCCGTGGGTCCCCACGTTGACGGATTGAAAGCAGGGTGCAGCCCAAAAAAGTTTGGAACGACAATTCCCGTAGGGCAAGTTTCCGCGCCCGCCCGCTACCCCCGGAAGGGCGGGCCTTCGTGCCCTACACCGTTTAAAGGACTCGACCAACTTGACGCACGAAGCGCAGCATTGCCCTGGAGAGGCGGCAGGAACGCAAGGGAACTCTCTGCCGGTTGCGTGACGAGAGGCGCGCAAACAGTGGGGAGTCCGCCCGCAGCGTTCCACGTGTGAGCGGGTTGCGTGATGGGCGGTGCGGAGGCCCGCGGTGCGAAGGCCCGCGCTACTTCGGAGGACTTGCGCCAACACCTTCCGGCTACTCCCGTACTCCCGACGCCGGTGGGCGTAGCAGCGCCAATTCGACAAATGGAGGGGCCTCTGCCGTGTGCAGAGATTCGACTGTCGGCTGACGGAGCGCATTAAAGACGGTTCCGTCAGAAAAATTCCTCGGCAGAGCGAACCTCTCAACGCAGAATGCGTACACCTCCCTGAACCGGATGCGCGGGAGCCGCGAGTTTCCGTGTGGCGACGCCGCTCTCAGTGGCGGCGGCCCGTGGGCCTGCCGTCCGCGGCCGATCCGATCTGCGACCCCTACTTCCTACATCGTTCCTGCGGATCGCCGGGGCTTTCCCGGCAACCTGCGGGGGTTTGTTCGTACCTGATTAGAATGAGGAGCCTGGACACATGAGCCGCAAGCATTGGCTGATTATCCTGCCGATGGCCTTCTTCGCCCTTCTCGTGATGGCCGACCCTGCCTTTGCCGACGACGAGCGTGAGCAGAGCGTCGGCGCGGCCATCATGCAAACGATGCCGATCGGATTCTTTATCATCGCCTTGTCGGTCCTGTCGCTCGGCCTGACGATCGAGCACTTCGTCAACGTGCGCCGGGACAAGGTGATTCCGCCGGAGGTGATCAACGAACTCGAGATTCTCTTCGACGACGAGGACTACGAAGGGGCCTTACAGTTCTGTGAGACGAGTCCGGGCTTTGTCACCAATGTGGTCGGCGCGTCGCTGCCACGAATGAGCCAGGGCTTCGATGCAATGCAGGAGGCAATGATCCAAGTCGGCGAAGAGGAGGCGGTGAAGCTGCAGCTCAAGATCAGCTTCCTCTCGCTGATTGCGGCGCTCGGCCCGATGCTCGGACTGTTCGGCACGGTGGTCGGGATGGTCATGGCGTTCAACGAGATCGCCACCGCCCGGGGCGGCGCCAACCCGCAGGATCTCGCCCACGGCATCTCGATGGCCCTGATGACCACCGTCATGGGGCTGATCGTCGCGATTCCGTCGACGGCGTTCTACTTCTTCTTCAAGAACCGCGCGACGAAGATCATCCTCGAGGCCGGCGTGATCTGCGCGGAGTTGGTCGACCGCTTCCGTCCGGTCGAGGCGTAAGGCGCACCGGCAACGTATCCGCTGACCCGTATCCGGCCCCGTCGCACCCTGGCCCGCGACCTTTAAACGTGTGGCCAGGGGCGCGGGAAAGCTGACGGAGAAAGTCGACCTATGAAGAAGCGAAGCAAACGCCGAGTCGAAGACGCCGAAGGCGATATGATGCCGATGGTCGACGTGATCTTTCTGCTGATCATCTTCTTTGTGTTGATCACGGAAATCACCCAGGCCGAGCTCGAGGAGATGGTGTTGCCCGAGGCGGACATGGCCAACCCCGACACCGCCCCGCCGCCCGGGCGCCTCGTAATCAACATCGTCAAGGCCGACGAAGACGATCCCGACGACCGCAGTGGCGAAATCGTCATCTCGCGCACCCGCTACGACATCGGCTCCGACGAGTTGATCGAGCTGTTGCGAGAACGGGCCGACGAAGATCCGCACACCGGCGAGGCATTGCGCGAGTCGCGTGAGGACTTGAGCGACCTGCAAGTCCTCATTCGGTGCGATCGTCGTGTCAAGTACCAATACTTCCAGCGGCTGATGGCGATGATGTCTCACCCCGACAAGCAAATCGGGATTTGGCAGGTGCAGATCGCCATCGCGGAAAAAGATACCCAGTGAGACGGTGGCCCACCGTCGTCCGATTCGAGGAGGGCTGTTATGGCCGGTCGTGCCGTTCAGGAAATGATCGACGAAGAAACGAAGCCGAACTTGACGCCGATGATCGACGTCGTCTTCCTTCTGTTGATTTTCTTCATGTTGATGAAGTTCAAGACCTACGAGGAGAAGCTCGACAGCCATCTTCCACAGGACGAGGGGATGATGGATACCGACCCCGACGTCCAGGAGAATCTCACCATTCAGTTGAATCCCTACTCGGAACAGGATCCGACAAGGATCGTCATTCAAGGGGTCAACCAACAGGGGGAGACGCGAATCACGCCGATCCCCTGGCGCGGCGAGGACCGCCAGGAAGGGGACCGAACGGTAGAAGCCGCTCATCCCGCGATGTTCGAAGAACTCGAGAGTGGCGTGTTCGACCAATTGCAAGCGGGCAATATCGACAAGAAAGTCGTGTTGGCCCCGCACCCCGAGATCCCCTTCGACTATGTCGCCCTTACGCTCGATGCCGTGCACAAGGCACACGAAAAGTACATCGAGCAGCATCGCCCCGGCGCAATGGCGCAGATCAACGAATATGAACGAAAGGCCAGAGAAGCTCGTGAGGCCGGTGACTCGCCGGTCCAGCACGAGACCGACCGCGACAACTTCATCGAAGAGTTGCGCGATCAAGGTCTCTGGAAGGACGTAACCTTCGAGGCTCCCGAGATGGCGCCCAGAGGGTGAATAAACCAGCACCGAGCATACGGCTCTCACCGAGCGCTACGCACGGTCTGGAGTAGAAACCACCACACGGTTCGCATGCGTGTTGCAGTCCTTGCCGCTGCACGCATGCGAACCGTTTTCGCGTTAAAAGGCTGCTTGGCCTACGCCTCGGGATTTGTGCCGCCAGGCCCACGGGACTTGCTCGTGGGTCGAGCCGTGATGCGCGGGAGATCCACGGGCGAGCCCGTGGGCTTGGGGGAGGAGCACGATCTCGCGTTGTAGATTTCGGAGCTGTCGCTTCCGCTGCTCGCCCGGGCTACAGTGTCCGCTCAACATGCCGCTTTTGACGCTCAACGTTCGGACGTCGTTTGCGGCCAGCTCCTTATTGCCGGCCAATTACCGCGCGGATCGCCTCGCCGATGCGCTCCGCGTGTGACTGGATCTCGGCTTGTTCGTCCCCTTCGAGCATCACGCGAGCCTTCGCTTCGGTGCCGCTGTAGCGCAGCAGTACGCGGCCGCGGCCGTCCAACTGCTCCT
>SKZP01000300.1 GCA_007127275.1 Planctomycetota bacterium | reverse complement strand
GGCTTGTGATTGTCGCTCTTGCTTCTCGCGCCCACCTGTCCAAGTCCCCGGATTCACTGTTGGCGGCCTACAGGCAAGTTCGGGTCGAATTCTGCGCGAAGGAAACCTGGCTCTCGTTGAGACTACGCGCTACGCTTCCCTGCGTGCCTTCCTGTTTGGAATCACGCGTACCGCCCCCAGTTGCCGCACTCGTGAGCACCTCATCCGCAGACCTGCCCGCAAAGCTGTTGAAGCTGTTCAAGCGCAATCCCACCGCCTACCTCTTGCCCACCGACGTCGCGGAGCAATTGGGCGTGGGGCGCAACGAGCTGTTCGACGCGGTCGACCGGCTCAACGACAAGGGATACTCCGTCGAGTTCCACCCCTACCTGGGGTTGCGACTGGCGGACTTGCCGGAGCGTTTGCTTGCCGAGGAGGTGCAGGCCGACTTGAACACTCGGTTGATTCCGAAGCGAGTGGTGACGCTCGACTCGGTGGGCAGCGTACTCGACGCGGCGTGGGAGCTTGCCGAGAAGGGAGAGCCCGACGGGACGCTCGTGCTCTCCGAGGAGCAACGGCGCGGCCGCGGTCGCCTCGGCAAGGGCTGGTTTTCCCTCGCCGGCAAAGGCATCTACGGGGCGTTGCTCCTGCGGCCGAGTGAGCGTGACGAAACGCCCAACGCCGAGATGCTCGCACACTACGGAATTGCCGCGGCAATCTGCCTCGCCCACACCATCAACGACATTGCGCACATCCCCGCCACGGTGCGCTGGCCCAACGACGTGATGATTGGCGCGAAGAAAGTCGGCCGCGTCCTCGTCGAGACGAACCCGGATATTTCCGGCGCCATTGTCGTTGGCTTCAGCCTCAACACGCAGATGCAGGTCAGCGACCTTCCGGAGGAGTTGCGCGAGATTGCCACGAGCATTCGCATTGAAGAGGGCGGCACCTTCAACCACAACCGCCTGGTGCGCTACTTCTTGTTCTGCTTCGACCAGCTTTACCAGAAGCTCAAGCGAGGTCGGTTTCGCTTCCTCACCGAGGCACTAAAGGAATACGACGCACTGCGCCGCAAGGAAGTGCTGGTCACCGACGCCTCCGGCGAGCACCGCGGCATGGCGAGTTCGCTCGAGCCGTACCGTCTTACCCTTGCCCCGCTAGAAGAGGGAGCGGGCGAGCCCACCGTGATCGAAGCCGACAAGGTAACCCG
Organism: Planctomycetota bacterium; assembly: GCA_007127275.1. Lineage (GTDB taxonomy): Bacteria > Planctomycetota > UBA8742 > SKZP01 > SKZP01 > SKZP01. The sequence continues at coordinate 4,325 of SKZP01000300.1, read as the reverse complement.
CGTGCGCGTGATTCAATGACCCGCCGAGGGCTGGAGATTTCTTCCCTCCGCGCCCGCCCAGTGACAGCCACGGTCGAACGGCCCCGCGCAAATCCTCCCCCGGGAATTCATGAGTGCGAGCGGGTGCCACGCGCGCACCTTGGGCGGGCACGGAGGCCCGCTCTACGGATTCATGTGACGCTGATGAAGAGATTGATGAGGAATTGGCGCAGCTCTCGCAACGCGGAAATGGGATCGGTCTCGTCGGCGGGAAAGGCGTAGTGCAACTCTCGCAGGCGAGGGCCGGCCTCGCCGGGGCGTGGCTGCAAGTAGGTGAGGCGTGGATACTCGTGTAAAGCGAGCGGACCGAGACGCTCGTTCGCGGCCACGCCGGGGTCGGCGAGTGGCCCACCGGCCCAATGCAGCAGGTGTACGGGACGGTCTCCCTCCCGCAGGCCGTCACGCTTGAGGCGCAACAGGGGCGCCAGCGAGGTCACGCCGCTGACCCCGTCCGGCTGCGGCGGCAGGATCACGAGCCAGTGCGCAAGCGGACTGTCCTGTTGCGACATCGCCTCGGCGAGCGACGCAACCGTGCGGTGGCCGTGAAAACTCGCCAGGCGCCGGTCACGCTCGGCGCGAAACAGCAGGTCGAACATCTCCGACTCCGGCTCGTTCACGTCGGCCGCTACCCCACCCGCTTCGCCGTGCGCCACTGACGCCCCGGCCGGCCCCGCCCGTTCCGTCGAGGCCGCCGTTATGCCGGTGTCGCTTTCCCTCCCCTGGCGTCGACCCTCGGGTGAGGCACCCTTTTCATGCGGCGACTCGGCAAAGCACCAGTGCAGCGCGAGGTGGACCCCTTCGCCTTTGAAGTAGTCGAACAAGTCCTGGCCAAGCCGAAGCAACAGGCCTGCGAGATACTGGTCGAACGGGTAGGCCTGTTGCGGCATCTTGACGCGAAAGCCGTGCGCCTGCCACACGACAATGCGAATCAGCCGCCGTCGCCGGACGAGCAACCCGGCGTCACGCACGAAGTAAAGCAGCTCGTTCTCGACATACTTAAGCGAGAAGAGGTCGACGTCACGTTGCGAAGGATCTTCGAGATACACGAGCTCGGAGGACAGCAAGTTCTCAAACGAGCCGGAGGTGGTCAGCTCGGCCACACCACCCGCGGGATACAGCGTCTCGTCTTCGTTGTTGACGACCACTTCGGGCACGTCGAGAGCACGAGTCAGCCGGCGCGTGTCCAGCGGGCCGAGAGCGTGGGCGACCTCGCCGAGGCGGCGGCAATGGAGCCGTGCGGCGCGGGAGCCGAAGATCTCGACGTGCTCCAACTCGTAGATGTCCACGTCGCTCGGTCGAAACGGCTCGACCCGCGCCTCGGCACTGCGCTCGCCGGCCAGTCGCTCTCGCAAGAATGCGGCAACACCGTCGTGCAACTCGGCAACGAGCGCGGCAAGCCGTTGATGCAGCGCCGCCGTTTGAGCGTCGGTCTGCGCTTCCGGCTCGGCGGCAAGATCTTGAAAGGCGTGTACGAGGCGGGTGGGCTCGACGTGGTAGTGCGACAGCGTCACCGGCACGTGCGCCTCAACACCTTCGAAGATGCGCTCGAGCAGGTGAATCATGCGCGGAAGCGACTTGCCGCGAAGCGTCATCACCTCGCGCAGCCGCCGCAGATTCGGCGAAAGCAAATACGGATTCAAGCACTCATTTTCGTATTCGAACGGCAGCGCCCGCGTGGGCACCTCCGGCGCTTGCTCGGCAAGCGAGCGGAACGGAAAGTCCCATTCGAGGTCAATCAGCAGCATCCAGTCAAGTACGACACCGTAAGGCACCGACGTAATCCCGCGCTGCAACAGCTCTCGCAGAAGGTCCGAAGCCCGCCGCACCTGCTCGGTACTCGCTCGTGTAGCCGCCGCATGTTGCCGGCTCAGCCAGCAAACACGCGCCACCTCGCCGGAGGCAAGCGCGACCCGCCGGGGCGCTTGAGGAACAACATCCTTTGACGTGGCTGCCGCGTTCATCCGTCGCTGCATGGGGGGGGTGCCGACACGTGCCGCCCAGTTGGGAATACGCCGCGAAATGATAACGCAGCCTGCCTCGGTGGACGAGCATGCAGTCACGTTCCGGACGCAGCCGGAGAATGTTGGCGCAATATGCCTCGCGGCTAAACGTCGGTACCTGCGAATCTCGGTACGTATGGCGGACCTCCGTATTCACCCAATCCGTCCCGCGGTCGGAGTACGACCGCGAGCATTCAAGCTGCATACGGGTCGGCCACGGACGGAACCTGATTGGTTTGTCGCGGACCGGGCGGGAGCAAAGGCCCGTCATAGGTGCGGTCAACGCTGATTTCTTGTGGGCCAACAAAGCCGGATGTCCCCGACTCACCGGTGCATCCCTCATGAGGAAATCTACCGCCACGCCCACCGGCGGCGTCGGTGGGCTCCCGTGCGAATCCCCTGGGAGGCAGTGTTCGAACGGTGCACGCTCAAGACCAGCTCTCGACGACGTGCGGAGCAAACGTAGCGGCACGTGTACATGGCCGAGTTCGCGTACGCAGCTCCCAGCTGTTCAGGCACCCAGGGACGTAGTGCCTGGGCTCGGACGTCCCCGTTCGCGAGGCGCACGAACCGACTCGGCCGTTCGGATTGGCTCTTGCCGCCGGTTAGTTTTCACGTTAAGAAGGTCGACAACACAGCGGGTGTAGCTCAGGGGTAGAGCATCGGCTTCCCATGCCGTGTGCCCGGGTTCGACTCCCGGTACCCGCTTCAAGGCCTCGCGGCCGACACGAATCCCATTGTACACGATTGCGTACACGAAACACCGCTTGTCAACCTCCGCGGTTGGCATGTTGGGCGTGCGGCGGCTTGCGAGTGCGTTCTATGCAAATGCAGCGCAATCACTCTTACACGGGGGGATTGCTCGTTCCGGTGGTGTCCGCCGCCAAGCCACGGTAATGCAATCAACCCGCCATCGCATGGAAGCGGGTCGGTCGCGGTGAGCAGCATCGGCGCGTGTGGCTAGCGCGTATGATCGGCAATCGCGGCAAGCGATTTCAGCCCCAGGGCCGCGGAGCGCAGCAGCAGATACCAGAAGTAGGCAAAGAGTGCGGCGACGGCGGAGCCGACGAGCACGGCAAGAACATAGAGGATCGCAAAGCCCACCTCGAAAACTCCGCCGCGCTCGACTCCAAGAGCCACAAAGGGCCACACGGAGCCGAGTGCGATAAGCGTTGCCAGCCCGATGAACACGAGCTCAACGACGAGAAACAGGCGAGCGATGCGGGTCAGGTCGCCGTGAATCGGTGCGGCCTCGCGGGAGAAGTGCTGTTTGGGCCGAGGCGCAGGCGCGTTGCTTGCCGCCGGTTGTGGGTGCTGCGGAGGCGGCGGGTAGGCTTGCGGAGGCGCAGGATACGCTTGCGGCGCTTGCGGCGGCGGAGCCTGCGGCGGCGGTGCCGATTGGGGCGGCGGAGCGGCGTCGCTGGGTCGAGTCCGGCGGCGGGGGCGCTTGCGGGGATCGGGGCGAGACATCATTCCTCCGTCGGTTATGAGGCGCGGACATAGCACCTCGCCGGCACGGTGCCGACAGCGTGCAATGCTTGAATAATCGAAGTCGAAGCCGAGGGGTATCTTGCCCCCTGCGATTGAATGGCAACAAAAGTCTAGCGCGCGCAACCGACACAACACGCCAGCCAAATCGCCCATACTGTTAGCGACTCGTGCTTTCCCTCGCCGAATGCGGTTTTGACCGACCGAACCTTGTCAGCGCCGCGGCTTTGTCTCGCGGTAGGTGATGATTCCCTCCGGTGTGACGCGGCTTGCGTATTCCCTCAGCTTCGCGATGCTGCGGTATAGGCGTTCCTCGAAGTGGGCTTGCTGCGAGGAACGGTAGGCGAGTGTTTGGCAGTGGCGGCAGGCGAGATGGTCGCTCAGCTTGTCCAGGCGGATGTATAGGTGCGCGACGTGGCGCTCGCATACCGGGCAGCAAAGTATCCAGCGGCGGCGGCCGTCGCCGAAGTTCGTCGGCACTGACACGACGCGAAATTGCTGCCGGATTTCCTGCCCATTCCGCAGCGTGAGCGGCATGGTAAAGGTCACCACCTCGCGTTCAGACGCGGCCGGCAGTTGTTTCCACAAGTGGGGAATGCCGATCCGCGGCACTTCGCTCGTGTTCAGCCGGCGCGGTCGCCGGTTCGCGTTCAGGTTGGGGTTGCCGCTGCCGAATCCGCCCATGGTGTACCACCCCCGATTATGGCCAAAATCTTAGAAAAGGACGTGCCACGTTCCACCCGGTCAAAACGCGTTCAACGCCGTAAATTCGCGGGATAACTGCGGCCGTCGCGTGTT
>SKZP01000681.1 GCA_007127275.1 Planctomycetota bacterium | reverse complement strand
TCGCGTTCGGCGGTCGAGCTTGCGCAACTCGAGTTGCCTGCAGAGTGGCGCGAGGCGGCGGTGCAGCCGCAGTGGATTGCCGAGTCGCCGGAGCTTGAAGAAGGCGCCTACGTCGTCCATCACGGGACGTGGCCGCCGAGCCGCATCCCGTTCGAGGCCGGCGAACACGGCGCCTGGGTGCAGATGACCGTGCTCGCCCGCGGCAGCACCGTTGCCGGCATGGGGCCGCGCCTGCACATCATGCGCAACCAGGATACTTCGCAGTTTCCGACGCACGGCCACCTCGTCGAGCCGGAGGCGTGGCACCGCGTGCCCGTCGGCAAACCAGTTTGGGTCGAGCCGGGCCAGCAGTGGCTTGCGCCGCTTTACAGCAACGACTACGCCGCTGAGGGGGCGTTCAACCGCTACCTGTTTCTTGCGCGACTCGAGTTGCTCGAAGTGCCCGAGCCGGCTGACTACTCGGCGCGCCTTGCGCTGGCCACGCCGCTTGCCGACGGCACGGCGGTGCACGGCTCCTTCGAGGTGCATGCACAGCTTGGCCGCGAAAACCGGGAGGCGACGCTGCCGCCGGAGACGGTGCTCGAGCTCAACGGGCGCGAGCTCTCTCGCCAGCGCAGCGAGCAGCCACGGGTTCGCGTGGGCACGGCGGACATGCGCCGCGGCGACAACGAGTTGCGCTTGTGGCTCGACGACGGCAACGGCACGGCCATTGACGAGGTGACGGCACGCTTTCGCTGGGACGGCGCGCCAGAGGTCGGCGTACACGTCGACGGCGTGAAGCGGCTCACCGCGGCGGAGCCGGCGTGGCACGGCCGCGCGACAATGCACATTGCACACGACGACGAGGCCCCCGACGGCCGCCGCATGGTGTTCACCGGCCGGGAACGTGCGCGGATCACGCTGCCGGCGGCGTGGCACGGGCGCTACGACGTCTCGCTGTTCATGCAGGGCCACGGCTTCGAAGGGCCGCCGGAGGCGTACGTGTTCCTCAACGGCGAGGAACTCGGCCGGGCACATGCCGAGGGGTGGTGGCACTCGCACCTTGTCTCCGTGGGCGTGGAGCTCGAAGTAGGGGAAAACGTCGTCGACGTCGCGCTCGCCAATCCGCACGGCCGCCGCGGCGAGGGCCGCCGCACGTTGCTCGTTTCCGCGCTCGAACTTCGCCGCGCCGCCGAAACGCCGCAAGAGCGCACCCCCACCGCCCGCTTCGCGTATCCGCAAGAAGACGCGAACGAACCGCCCGCGCTTGCACGAACCGACGCGGTTGTTGCCGACGTCCGTGCCGCCGCAGGCGTCGTCGGCGTGCAAGTGCAAGTCAACGGCGAGCCCATTCCGGGCGCCTTCCAGCTCATCCACGAGATGCAACCGCGCCCCGACGGCCGCATCTGCATTCCCTTCACGTTCGGCCGCGACCTACCCGCCGGCCGGCACCAGCTGCAACTTGCGGTGATTGACCGCTTCCATCGCCTCGGCGTCAGTGACCCGGTGACCGTGCGGGTGCGCGACGAGCGGGGGGCCAGTCCGTATGCGCATGCGGTGCATCTGCTCAACCGCTTCGGGTACGGCCCCGAGCCGGACTTGCTCGCAAAGATGTTGTTGCACGGGCCGCAGGAAACGCTTACCCGCTTGCTGCATACCGAGGCAGAGCCTCACGGCAAGCACCTTGCTGCGGTACGCTTTCCAGGTGACGACGGCTGGTCCAAAGGGATGCGCCTGCTCGACACGGGGCTCAAGACGCGCAATCCGGTACGCTTCCGCGTCAGCGAGTTCCTGCTCAACCACTTCAGCGTCTTCATCAACGAACTCGGCGGGCCCCTGGCTTGGGAGCACTGGCGGCGCATGGAGGCCGTCGGCCCCGGCCGCTTCGCGGATGCGCTGCGCGCCTCGGCAACAAGTCCCGCCATGATGCGCTACCTCGACAATTTCTCGAACCACCGCGGCGCGCACAACGAGAACTACGCCCGCGAATTACTCGAGCTACACACCCTCGGCGTCGACAAAGGCTACATCCAAGCCGACGTGCAAGCCGTCGCGCAACTGCTCAGCGGCTGGGGGCTCGCGGATCCGCCGAATCCGTTGTGGCCGAGTCGCTTCGGCTTCCACCCGCGCCTCAATGAGCCGCAAGAACTCGTCACGCTCGGCTACCGCTTTGCGGCGCCCACGGGGCGCACGCCCCAGGAACGTGCCCAGCAGCAACGCGACCGCGGCGAGGCGTTGCACGAACTGTTGCTCGCCCACCCGGAGACCGCCCGCCACCTCGCCACGAAGCTCGCGAAAAGCTTCCTCTCGACGCCGGTGCCAGAAGAGGTGCTCGACACGCTCGCCGCGGCGTATCACGAAAGCTACGGCGACCTCGCGGTCATGCTCGCAGAGCTTGCCGAAAGCGAGACCTTCCTAGTGGATACCGGCAAGCGCATTGCGGATCCGCTCAGCTACGCCTACCGCCTGGGCCGTTGTGGCAACATGAGCCACGCCTACTTCCTCGCCGAGTACTTCCAGGCAATTAGCCGCACTCCGCTGACGGGAGACTCGCCGGACGGCTTTCCGCTGGACGGTGAGACCTACCTCGACTCTAGCGGCATGCAACAGCGCTGGCGCTTCGCCGAGAATGCCGCCGAGGAGTTGCGCCACCGCCTCTTCCACGGCGCAGTGCGCTGGGAGAACCCGCCGCCGACACGCGAATGGCTCGTCGGCCTGCTCGACTGCCTCGCCGTGCGGCTGCTAGGCAAGCCGCTTTCCGAGGAGCAACGTGAAGCGTTGCTCGAAATCCTCGAAAAGGAGGTCGCCGAGATTCCCCTGGAGGCACGCGTCGGCCTCGCCATCACCTTGCTCGGGCAGCTACCCGAGGCAAGCCTGCATTGAAACAAAAGGCAAACGAAGGGCAAGTTCGTGTTACGACGTCAAGCCCACGTAGGAGCTGACAGGAACTTGCTTCCGAACGTTGAGCGTCACGCGCGAAGGCTCCCGAGGCACCCAGAGCCGCGGCGCCATTGCTCGGACCGTGACGCCGAACGCCGCGCAAACCCCGAAACGACAACGGGGATGCCCGGTTTAGGGGCATCCCCGTTGGACTGTCACGGAGAGGGTGGGATTCGAACCCACGGTACCCTTTCGGGTACGCCGCCTTAGCAAGGCGGTACAATCGGCCACTCTGTCACCTCTCCAAAGTGCCTGCCAAGGCCTGCGGCCGCGGTTTCACAACGACCACTGCCCCCGTTAATACGCACGGGGCGAGATTCGTGCAAGGGCTCGACGCTACTTTTTGGTGTTCGTGTTCGTCGTTGTGCAAGCGGACCCAGGCCGCGGCGTCACTCGTGTTCGAGGGTAGAGCGACGTGCAAAGCAGCGCTGCTGGGTCTCGCTCGTGACGCCTCACCCACGAAATCATTCTTGAAGGGCTACTCGCCTCAACGGTGAATTCTCACTGGCGTTCGAGGGTCACTGCGGTGGCGTCAACTTTTCGTGCATGCGGTGCTCGCAGGCGTGCAGGATGACGAGGCGCCGCTTGGTTTGCTTCTCGTGGTCGTAAACCTTGCGGACCTGCGCTTCGGTCAGCGAGTCGAGCGCGCGAGTGATCTCTTCCGTGGCCAATTCGTCGTAGTTGAGCAATGGCAATTCGAAGGTGTCGCGTGGGTCGGCCGGTAGCCGCCGAAGCGCCTCGGTTACTTGCGCTTCGTGGTCGTAGCGGCGCTCCGGCAATGCCTCGAGACGTAGTAGCAACACTTGCGGCGCCGCGCGGTCGCGGGCCCACTCGAGAAGTTGCTCGCGCACCGCGGGGTATACGGCGTCACGAAGATACGGCAGCGTCTCGGCGACGTGCTTGTGATGCTCTGGCGCATGCTTTGCGGCGGGTGTGGGCATGACGTGTTCGCGGCTCCTTTTCGACGACTGCGCTCCGCAAGTTCGGCACTCCCTCAGATAACCTCCTTGCGCTCCCGCCCCTTCCCGCTTCGTGGCGAGCTTCCCGTAGACAGGGAATTGTGGATTCTACAAGCCCACGGGCTGCAGCCCGCAGCCCGCGGGGGGCGCGTCACCGAGTACAGGAACCCACGGGCCGCGGCCCGTAAGCTTCTGCCCGACTTCTTCGTCTGCGGGATGCACGGCTCTTCGTGGGGCGGAATGAAGTCGTGCACCTGGCGCGTTAACGTGGCACGGGAGTTTGCCGTCAGACGAGCTTTGCCGTCAGACGAGTTTGGTGGCGGACGTGGCAGGGAACGCGAGTTGAACAGCGGCGAATCATGCAACCTTTCTACAGCCACGGCTGGCTCCGCATGCCCGGCCGCAAGGAGGCGAGATGTCCCCCGGTGCACGCTTCAACCACGCGGAGGAAGCACGGCAAGCGGAGGAGCTTGCGCGCCAGCGTGACGGATCTGTGAACCTCGACGAGGTGCTTGAGCGGCTTGCCGCGCGCAGCCTCGACTGGGCGGCCTTGGCGCTGAAGGAGAAGCTCGCGCTGTTGTATGCAGTGCGCGAACGTGCCGACGCGCTTGCCGAACAGTGGGTGGAGGTACAGGCGGAAAGCCGCGGCTGGGGCGCCAACGAGCACGCGGCGAGTGCGCAGGGGCTTGTGCCGGCGCTGTGGCAAATTGGCCCGGCCATGCTCGGGATGTGCGTGAACTCGCTGATTGGCACGTATGAGCACTTGATCCGCCACGGCGTGCCACCCCGGCCCTTGGAGGAGCGTACCGCGCCCAACGGCCAACGCGTCGCCGTGGTGCTTCCCGCAAGCACGCGCGACTGGGCGTTCGCGCCGGGCTTTCGGGGCGAGGTGTGGCTCGAGCCGAGCGAGCGCGAGATTCGTCAGCAGGCGCCCTCGGAGGCGAAGCCGGGTGTTTGCGCCGTGTTTGCGCCGGGCAACTACGACGCGCCGGTGGATTTACTCTCCAAGCTGTTCGTAGACGGCCAGGTCGTTGCCTACAAACCGAACCCGGTCAACGAAGCGAATGCGCAGATGCTTGAGCGCGTGCTCGCGCCGCTGGTCGAGGCGGGGTACGTCGCGTTCGTCTACGGCGGTGCCGAGGTGGGTGAGCGGCTGGTGCGTCACCAGGCGGTGGATGCGGTGCTGTTGACCGGCAGCCAGGAGGCGTACCGCCGCGTTGCCGACGTGGATGAAGCGACTGGCGCTCCGCGGCTCGACAAACCGGTCGAGGCGGAACTGGGCGGGGTGAGCCCGGTGATTGTCGTGCCGGGACGCTGGAGCGAGCGCGACCTGGATCATCATGCCGGGCAGATTGTCGCGGCGAAGCTTGCCAACGCGGGGCACACCTGTGCTTCGCCACAACTGATTGTCACCGACGCAAGCTGGCCGCAACGCGAGGCGTTCCTTTCGCGGGTGCGTGCTCATTTGGCCCGCTTCGCCGAGGTACAGCACTTTTACCCCGGGGCCGACAAGCGCCGCCAGGCGTTTGCCGCGCTGCCGGAGGCGGAGTCGCTTGCGCCGGCGCAGCAAGGCGCAGGGACGTGTCCGCTTTGGGTGCCGGGCGTGACGAGCCACGAGTCTGCGTTGCTGTTGCGCGAGGAGGCGTTCGGTCTTGTGCTC
>SKZP01000330.1 GCA_007127275.1 Planctomycetota bacterium | reverse complement strand
GCTGCAGTTCCTTCTCTTCCTCCGTGGGGTGCTCGAGCAGTTCCAGTTTGCCGGGTAGGCGTAGGGATTGTTCGAGCTGGCGGCGACGCTTGGCACGGCGCTCGCGTTCGCGGTATTCGCTGATGTCGCGTTCGTATTGCTCGAGGTCGTAGCCGCTGCGCCCGTAGCGGAAGTGCAACTCGAGGTTCTCACGGCAGAATTCCTCGAAGCTTACCTCGCCGCTTAGGCGACGGCGCACGAGCCGGCGCAGTTCCAGTTCGAACGGCGGACGCGGCGGCGGCGGAACCGCAGCCAGCGACGTCGACGCCACGGCGGCGGAACTCCCCGAAGATTGGAACGCCGCCGGTTGCACCTCGGCAGGCCGGTATTCGCTCGGTTCCGCCGGCAGATGTTCGAAGATCGACTTTTGACGAGACATAACTCTTTTCCTTGGTGTGGGTTGGGTGAAACCAGGGTGTTTTCCTACTTCCGTTTGCGTTCACACTTTCAGCATACGCCGCCCCACCGACACACCCCGCTCGTTGCCGAACTTTTTTCGCCGCGCCTCCCGAGTTCGTTCGAGAGTAAGGGGCCACGGGGTCGCGACGTGGACCAGCGGCGGGCGAGAGTCCGAATGCCGTTGAGAGGGAGCATGTCCTGCGAGGCAGTCTCTCGTGGCTTGGTGCTTCGCCTCGCAGGCCGTGCGCTCACTCGCCCCTGACAGGAAACCTTTAGTGGCATTCGGGCGCGGACGCTCCGAGGTGACGCACGGACGGAACTTGCTCACGCAGCGCGTGCGTATGTGGTGACGAGCGCCTCGGCGATCTCGTGCACGTTTCCGGCGCCCATGGTCATCACCGCGGCGCCGTGGGCGGGCAACTCGCTTCGCAGGTGGGCAATGACCGCGTCGAAGCTCGAAAGATACTCCGCCTCGGTGCCATGCAGCCGCACCGCCTCGGCGAGTTCCTCGCTCAGGGCGCGCATGCCGTGATCTTCGTCCCCTTCGCGGGCCGCGTATACGTCGAGCAGGATGACGCGGTCGGCCAGCGCAAGCGCCTCGCTGAAGCCGTTGAAGAAAACTTGTGTGCGGGTCACCTGATGCGGCTGAAAGACGACCCAGAGATCTTCGTGCGGGTGCGCCTGGCGTGCCGCGGCAAGGGTCGCGCGGATCTCGGCGGGGTGGTGTGCGTAGTCGTCGAGAATGGGCACGCCGCGCAGGCTGCCCAGGCGGTCGAAGCGCCGGGCGACGCCACGGAAGCCTTCGAGCGCCGCTTGAATGGCGGCGGCCTCGGCGCCGAGGTAGTCGGCGACGACGGCAACGGCGGCGGCGTTGTAGACGTTCTGCCAGCCGGGCACGCCGAGGGTGAGCGCCAGCGGCTCGGCACTGCCGGGGCCTTCGAAGCGAGCGCTCGGTCGGCCGTCGACCACTCCGTGGCGGATTATGCGCCAGTCGCACCACTCTTCTTCGCCGTAGCTAACGACCGGCGCAATTGCCGCACGCCTCACCGTTTCGAGCGTCGCTTCGTCGTCTCCGTGCACGACGACGAGCCCCGTTGCCGGGACCATGGCGACGAAGCGGGCGAACGCTTCGTGGACCGCTTCGAGTGAGCCGAAGTAGTCGAGGTGATCCGCGTCGATGTTGGTGACCACGGCGACGATCGGCGCGAGATGGTGGAAGCTACGGTCGTATTCGCAGGCCTCGGCGACGAAGTAGCTGCCGCGGCCGGCCTCGGCGTTGCTGCCGAGGTCGTGGGGCACCCCGCCGATCAGGTAGCTCGGTTCGAGGTCCGCCTCACGCAACGTGTGGGCGAGCATGCTCGAGGTGGTCGTCTTTCCGTGCGTGCCGGCCACGGCAATGCCGACACGTTCGCGCATCAACGCGCCGAGCGCCTCGGCGTACTTGCGCACGGGCACCCCGAGTCGTCGCGCCGCGGCCAGTTCCGCGTTGTCCGCCTTGGCGGCCGCGGTGGTGACGACGCCGTCGAGACCGGGGTGGATGGCCGAGCCGTCCTGGACGTAGTCGACGTGGATGCCGTCGTCGTGGAAGAGCTTCTCGGTCAGTGCCGTGGGGACGGCGTCGGAGCCGGAGACCGTGAGGCCGCGCGCCTTGAGTAGCCGTGCGAGACCGGACATGCCGGCGCCGCCAATGCCAATGAGGTGAATGCGTTGACCGGCGGAGAGCGAGAACTCAGTCATGAGCGAACGAGGGAGAGAGGCCGCGGAGAGGAACGAGCATGTTGCGGATGTGCGTAGCATCGGCACCGTTTCCCCCGTGCTTGAGCGTCAATGCGCTCGGGCGTCTTCCACTGCGGCGAGCCGTGGGGCGCTTCGCGGCGCCCCGTCGGGACTCACCCGGAGATTCCGTGTTTTGCGCATGCATCCGGCGGTGCTCGCTCGTACAAAAAGTGAACGTTTCGCTGGCAGTCCAGCTTGAGGGACAGCGCAGCCACACGCCGTCGACACACCGTTCGAAAGCGCCACGTTCATGACTGAGTGCCGTCGCGCAAGCACGAAAGGCAACGGTCGCGCCGCGCGTGCTTTCGTTGGGCTTGCGGTGCTGCTGGCGGTGCTGCTCGCGCATCCCGGGCGTGTCCTTGCCCAGCCGGGCGAAGAAGGGGAAGCCCCCCTTCCAGAGCTCGAAGCGGATCGGCTCGCGCACCGGTTTTTCTTCGATGTGCGCGGCGCGGTCTTCACACGCAATGTCGACTTTTCCAGTCAGGCCGAGCGCGAAGAAGGCGGGGACCAGGAGCCCCACTGGGGAATCGGCGTCGGGGTACATTTCCCCGAGGGGCTCAATCACGTCATTGGCGACGGACTCGGTGATTTCATCGGTCCCGTTGGGATTCGCCTGGGCTACCTCATTGGGGGCGCGTTCTCCCCCGGCGGCGACGCCCTCGACCTCGAAGACGCCGACGAGGACGCCTTTCAAACCCAGGAGTTGCAACTCGGGTTCTTCGGCGCGCTTGGCGGCCGCGGCCGCGGCCTCGACGTCATCCTCAACAACTGGGCGTTCTTCGGCGAGTTGAGCCTCGAGGCGCAGTTTCGTGGCACGACGCTGCCGGAGGGCACGCGGGTCAAACAGTCCATCTTCCAGATCGGGGCGGCCGCGCCGATGACCATCTTTCGCGAGATCGACATGGGGATTGACGGCACCCACTCCATCTTCGGGGTGCGCGGCCGCTACGAGTTCCTGCAGCTCTCGCTCACGTCATTGAATCCAGAGGTAAAGGGGCGCGAGCCGAACCACACCTTCCTCTTCGGATTCTGGCTGGACTGGGGGCTGCTCGACTGGCTGAAGGTGGATGCGGACCTCGACATCGGCGCCGTGGCGCGCTCACCCTCGGGCGTCGTCGTGCACTTCCGGCTCGCCTTGGTCGCCGTGCACTCGCCGCCGTTTTGGCTGAACGATCACTTGCAAATGCTCTTCCGCGTCGAGTTCGACATCACCATGACCAACCTCGGCGACCGCTACCTGCATGATCCCAACGCCACCGGCGACAGCAGCAGCGCCATCGTATGGTCCCGCGGCCGTATCGAGTTCGGCCTGCGCATCTGGTTTTGACGAGGGTCGCACACTCCCGGTGCTTCGGAGATTCCCCAAGCCCAGCGACTGCGTCAGTGGGCTCCCGTCGAACTCATCGCCGGTTCCGGCGAACCGAGATGGAGTTGCCCGTTGCGCGACGCTCGTGTAGATCGGAGCTGAGCCGGAGGTTGCGCGTCATGCGTCGTGCGCCGCTTCTTTGTTTTCGTTCGCTTGAGAAGGCGTGAACTCGCGTGCCGCTTGATCTGCGCTGTTACGAAGGGGGGCGCCGCCGGAACCGTGGGGCGGGACTGCTGGCGTGTGTTTGCCTGCTGCTGCTTGCCTCGCTGCCGGTAAGCGGTTGCCGGGCCCGGCCGTGGCATGATGCCAGTCCGTTGCTCGAGCAACAGGTGCGACGCGGCGAGAGCCGGCCGTGGTGGATTGATACGGTGCCGGCAGAGCCCGGCGTGGCTTGGTACGGCGTCGGCAGCGACTCGTTCTACGACCCCGTGGCGATGGTTCAAGCGCCGCTTGATGCGGAGGCGCGGGCGCGCATGAGCTTGGCACAGCGACTGCGGCCGGTGCTTCGCGACGCGGCCCTCGTGTTGCTCGCACACGGCGAAGACGGCATGCCCCGCGAAGCTGCCTCCGACGCCGCACGGACACTGGCCGAACGGGTCGCCCGCGAGGTCGCCCGTGACGCCGCCCTCGTCGAGCTGTGGCAGGACCGCGAAGGGCGCACCATCTACGCATTGGTACGGGGCCTCGACTCGCACGTGTTGTTTCGTTTGCTCGCCGCAGTGCGGGACGAGTGGTTGTCCCTGGCGGAGCCTGCACGTGCCGAAACGGCGCGACCCGACGGCGACACCGACGCCGGCGATGTCGGTGCGCCACGGCGGCTGCGGGCACGGCAAGCCATGTCCTTGCTTGCGCAGATCCCGGCCACGCCCGTGCGTGTCACGCTGACGAGCCGACAAACCGAGCGCGGCGCTCGGGCCTGGATGCCGCGGGAGCACTTGTGGGCCGACCCCACGGCCTGGCCGGCACGGTACGAACCCGGTCCCGAGGACTCGGGGATTCTCGCCGGCGCGCTCGTTTACACGGCCCGCAACGAATTGGCGCTCGACCGTGCCGAGGAGGCGGCGCGGTTGCGACTGGCCATACGCTCGACCCTCGTGGTGCAGGAGGCCATTGCGCGGCTCTTCGACCGCGAGACCCCCGGAGCGCAAGATCCGCGACGCCGCCAGGGTGCGGGGCTTGTGCTCGACGTCGCGACGGCGGTGGGCCTCGAAGCGGCGACGCGCGCCCAAGTGCGCTCGTTGGCGCTCGAGCCGCCGGGGCCGATGCCCGAGCTGGGGAATCCACGCCAAAGCGAGCGGCGAGGCGGTGGTGGACGCGGCCGCGACGAGCCGGACCCCGCCTGGAGCAAGCTCGGCCTCGACGCCGCACTCACCGAAAGTGCCTGGTACACGCCGCAGGCGTTGCGCACCCGCGCCAACCGCGCCATGGTCGGCGTCAACCTCCGGGCGCTCGCCTACCTGACCGCTCACGGTCTCGAGCAGCGTGTCGCCGCAGGCGTGTTGCCGCCGCGTAGAGAACTCGTCAACGCGCTACGCCGGTTTATTGAGCAAGCGCGCCGCGACGTGCTCAGCGACGACCGCCCGGTCCGTCCGCTGCGGAGCCCCATTGATACGCCGCTCGACGAGTCGTTGCCGCTGCTGCCGCCGCACACGGACGAAGCGTTCCCGCAGGCGCGCAGCGCGGCACCGGCCGCGGAGAGCAAGTCGGACTGAACGGTGCCGACGGCGAAGAGTAAGCCCGAGCGCAGCCGCAACCGCGGGTAGCCAAGGGCGGCAGGCGAAAGCCCTGGGTTTGGCCGGAATGTCGTAAAGTCTTGACGAAACTAGGCGAGCGCAGGACGCCAGCTTTGCGAGGCGAACCCGCGTCGTTTCGCGCTTTGTCTCGCAGGGCTGGCGCCCGGCTTACGCGCTGCGCTTGCCACAGAAATACACCCACGGGCCGCAGCCCGTGGGCTTGCTAG
>SKZP01000452.1 GCA_007127275.1 Planctomycetota bacterium | reverse complement strand
TGCCCGGCGGGACCACGTCCAACATCTTCGCGTACTTCTCCAAGAGCCTGCTCAGTCTCAGCCTGATGATGACCGTGTGCTCCACGCTCGGCGCCGTCGTGATGGTGCCGATCCTCATGGAGCTGTACACGGGCGACATCGACGAGGCGCTCCGCATCCCCGCCAGCGAGATCGGCTCGCTGCTGTTCGTGCTGCTGATCCCGACGATCATCGGTATGTGGCTGCGCAGGAGGAACGCCAACGCGGGCGCGATCTCCGAGCTCCTCGGGAGCCTGCTGGGGGTCGTGGTGATCATCTTTTTGATCGTCACCTGGGTGCCGCGCAACTTTCAACTGCTGCTCGAGACGCCGTGGCAGATTTACTTCGCGGCAATCTTCCTCGGCCTGATGGGCATCTTCCTCGGCTACCTCTTCGGCAAGCTCGTGCGGATTCACCCGCGCAATTGCCGCACCGTCGCCTTGGAGACCGGGATCCAGAACGGCCCGCTCGCCATCACCGTGGTGCTGCTAAGCTTCGTCGAGCCCGAGCAGAGCCGCGTGTTGATGATTCCGGTCTTGTATTCGCTGTTCATTGTGCTGACCGCGACCCTGGTCACCTTCTACTTCCGGCGCGTCGACGAACGGGAGGAGCAAAAGATTCCAGATTTGCTGTGAACAATGTGGCGCCACCTGGCAACTAGTTGCGCAATCCCCTCCCGGCGGGATAGTCTCCGGGGAGACGGACCGGTACCCCCGCCTGGGAACTCCATTAGATGTCGGCTTCGCCCATTGGCGTCCACTTCGTCGCGCTCGTTTCGCTCGCCGCGCTTTTCCTGCTCGGCTTGGCTGCGCCGCTTGATGCGCAAACGCGGCAGATGCAAGGGCCGGTCGGAGACGGCGTGCGCACCGACGAGCGGGACGTGACGGTCGTACTCGGCGGCGAGGTTGCCTTTGATGCGGTGGTACAGAACAAGTTCTTCCGCTCGGCGAACGACGAGCGCGGGTGGGAGTTCGTCTCCGCCTTGCTGCGGCTGGACCTCGACGTGCGCTTTACCGACGACGTCGGCCTCTATGCGGCGCTGCAGACCGAGCGGCGCGAGACCATCCCGGCGATTGGCAGCGACTTCCCGCGCTCCTCGGGCTTCATCCTCGGCGAGCACGACCCCGGCATCGAAGTCACCGAACTGTTCATTGACGCAAACCGACTGCTCGGCATTGACTGGTCGCTGCGCGGCGGTCTCGCCCACTTTCAACTGGGACTGGAAACCGGCTACGAGGACCCCTCGGGACACCTCGCCTGGGGGGGACACGGCCGGCTCGTCTTCGACACCTTGCGAGGTCGCGGCCGCTACCACGACCGCATCCGTCCCGTCGGCCTGCACGTCTCCTACGCGTTCAACCAACACTTGAGCGCCGTCGGCTACTTTAGCTGGCTCGGCCGCGACCTCTCCGACGACTCTCAAGACACCTGGATTGCCGCCGTCGAGGGACGCTTTCACCGCACGAACCGGCTCGACATTCACGGCGGCTTTTTGAACCTTTTCGACAACAACGGCCCCGACATGCAAATGATTTGGGGCAATACCCGCGTCATCCTCGAGCGCTTCCTGCACGTCTACGGCGAGGCCGTCTTCCAACTCGGCAACGACCAGTCCGGCACCGCCTGGTATGGCGGCGTGCAGTACCAGTTCGACGGCGGCCGCTCCATGATCGACGTCAGCTTCTGGCACGTCTCCGGCAACGACACGGCAACCCTCTTGCACCAAGAGGGCTACCAGAGCTTCGGCCACGTCGACACGTTGATGCTCACCGAATCCTACGACTACGGCATGGGGCGGCAGCGCAACTACACCGCCTTCAAGGTGGTCGCCAGCATTCCCATTGAGTGGAACCTCCGGCTGCGCCTGGCGTGGGGCCGCTTCAACGCCGAGGATTCCAGCGACAGCCCGCGACCCGGCGACGAAGCGAACGTCTTTCTCACCTACTACCCCTCGAAGCTCGTGCAGCTAGAAGCCGGCTTCGCCTTCCTCTACGGCAGCCGCATCTTCGGCGACGACGCCGACGACACGCAAGGCTGGATGGCGGTCATCCGCGCCCGCGCGCATTTTTAGGGGATACGGGCGCCGGCGAGAGGGGACGGGCGTTTTCGTTCCGGGCCGGCGTCGCGCTCGGCCCTGTGCAGCGCCTCCCCCAGAAGGGTCGCGACGAGGATGACGGCGGCGATGGCGAGGCCCGCGAGCAACGCTGGCGCGGCGTGGCCGGCGTCCGTGGCGTCACGCAGCATGCCGCCCCAGGAGCCGTGGGGCATGGCCGAGGCGGGGAGCACCGCAAAGAACTCGAGCGTCACGTTCACGGCCACTGCACCGGCTACGGCGTAGCCGGCGCCACTCAGCACAGGCACGAGCGTGGTTGGCGCAAGATGCACGACGACGCGGCGCAAGCGAGAACTGCCGAGGGCGCGGCTTGCCTGCATGTAGTCGCGTTGCGCCTCGCTAGAGATCTCCTCGCGGACGTAGCGGTAGATGGGACCCGACAACAACAGCCCCAGCGTGGCAATCAACCATGCATTCGCGGACTGCGCGGTCAGCGGCGCAAACGCAAGAATCATCAGCCCGAGAACCACCGCCGGCGCAAGGCGCAACACCTCGGACATCCACGTCAGCAGCGCGTCCACGACCCCGCCGAGCGCCGCGGCGAGCAGACCGAGCGAGAGGCCGAGCACCGCGGCAACGAACGCCACAGTCAGCGCCACGCCGAGCGTCGAGCGAAACCCGTGCAGCCAGACGGCGGCGTTGTCGGCGCCACGGGCGTCGGTACCGAGCGGGTAGAGCGTGCCGCTTTGCGGGTCGTGACTCAACGGTGCAAGGTTTGCGCGCTGCGGGGCGTGCTCGTGCGGGTCGTGCGGTACAAGCGCGGGAACGTGCCAGCGCTCGGCCGCCTCGAGTTCCGTTGCGGTCCGCTCCGGCGCATGGGTGCGGGCCTCGCCGAGCGCGGGAGGCTCGTAGTAGCCGAGCGGTTTGCTCCAGTGGAACGCGAAAAAGGGCAGCAGCGAAAGCAGAAACAGCGTCACGCCAGCAAGAAGAAAGAACGAGCTCGCTGCGAGCCAAAACTCGCGCACATGCGGCATCAGCACGGTACGCACGAATCCAAGCACTGGCAGCGCCAGCAAGAAGGTCCCGCCAGCGAGCAGCAGGCAGTTGAACAAGCGGTCGAGCGCACGCGGATAGATGTGTGAGTCCAGCAAGGAGACAAGCAATGGCGACCACAGCAAGCCCGCATCCTCGCGCAAGAGGGGCAACGACGAGGCAAGCGCCGGTGCCGCCGCCGCGAGCGCCAGCAAAACGGCGGCGCCGAGCAAGCCCAGTTTGCCGCTCGCGCGGCGCCACACGGCCTGGCGAATGGACTGCCAATACGCGGTTGGTGGCCCCATCAAGCGTTCGTCACAAGCAGCGTCGCCACGAAGTAGTGACTGCCCATCAAGGCTGTGAAGCGTGCCGCAGAATACCGGTGCGACACCTCGCTGGCAATTCACCGTCACAAGGCGCGTGCCTCCCGAAGGCGGGGAGACGCAAGCCAGGGACTGCGTCCCGAGAGCCGGGATGTTTTTATTTCAGCGGCGAGTGCCAGGCGCAGTCATGCACTCGCCTTGTTGGTCAACACTTGACGGCACTCGGGGCACACCCGCGTGCAACCACGGACGGCGCGAGCTTTCCCCTTTCGACGGGCGGCCGAAAAACGTAGGCTGAAGGCGCAACAACCGGTCGTTATCAGCCACCGAATCAGGAGGGCGGGATGCATGCCACGCTTTCGCGCGTCGCGGTTGTGACGCTTGCCGGGTTGTTCGCGGCAACGGGTTGCGTCACGCAGCTCATTACCACCGAGATTCGAGCGGACGGCTCCGGCACGAATACCTTCGAGGTCGGCCTCGACGCGGGGTTCTTCGCGATGATCGACGCGGAGGGAGACGGGCCGCTGGATTTGCAGGCCATCACGGAACGCGTCGAGGCGCTGCCCGAGTCCTGGAATGCCCGGTACGAAACCTTCGAGCGCGACAACCTGCGTGGCGTGCGCATAACGACCGACTTCGCCGACCTTGCCGAGATGACCGAGCAACTCAACACGCTTCTTGCGCAGATTGCCGAGAGCGAAGGGGACGGCGAGGCAGGGTTCGAGGTGACGCCGGTGCTGCGGGAGGTGGCCGTTCGCGGCGAGGAGGACGGCACCGCGCGCTTGAGCGCCCGTGCGCACCCCGTCGCGCCGGGGGAGGTCGACGCGGAGACCATTGAAACGTTCCGCGGCATTTTCGGCGAGTCAACCTTTGGCTGGACCGTAGTGATCCCCGAGCTCAGCGCGTACACCCCCGAGGAGATCACCAAGGACGCCGGCGACGACGCGGTGCACTTTTCCTTCGAGTTCGGCGAGAGCTACGACGTCGAGGTCACCGGCTCGCTCGAGCCGGGAGCCGTCGCCGACCACCTCGTCGACGACGAGGACGAAGCGCCGTTCGACCCCGCCCGGATCAAGGAGTACCTGCAAGGGACGTGGCGTATTGACCTGGAGGCCATGCGCGCAACGTTGCAGGCCCAAGGGCTGGAGGCGGAGCAGATTGAAGAGGGGTTGCAAGAGCTTGCCGAGCTGCGCGTGCGGATTGACGGCCCACGCTTCGTGTTGGTTGAGGGAGACAGCGAGGAGTTGCTTGAGTTTCGCATCATTGTTCGTACCGACCGCAGCCTGACGCTGCAAGACGCCGACGGAGAGCGCTTCGTCATCACCTTCGAAGACAAGCGACGCATCACCTTTTACGACGAAGAATCCGTCGAACCACTGTCTCTCGTGCGCGAGTAGACTGTGTGGTCGGGACGTGCAGCGAAAGCTTGCACCGGCATCAGGAGGGATTGCCTACGACCCGACGAAGGAGCGCGGGTCGTGCCCCCACTCTGAAGCTGCTACAACGCCATCGCACCGCCGCCTGCTTGGTCGAGAGGGCTGCCATGTCGCGAACGTATGCAATCACTGGTTTCGAAGCGAGCTACGGCGTGACCGTTCGGCATGTCTTGCTGCTGCTTGGTTTCGGGGCGTTGTTGCTGGGAGGCGTCGTTTCCTGCGGAGACACGCCCGTCGAGCCGGATTACGGGGCCATCCGTGAGGATCCGTTGCCGGAGGCGCGTGCCTACGAGCTGACCCACGCCACGCTTCGGGAGGCGCTCGAGAAGTTGCGCGTGTATCAAGAGGAGGCGAAGGCCGAGGTCGCGTCGCTGCGCAGCGACCTCGACGCGCAGCTTGAGGGGGAGCCGTCGAGCTACGACGACCTCGACGTAAGCACTCTTGAGCCGGAGACACGTGAAAAGCTTGCCTTGCATACCCAGTACACCGCCCGGGTCGAGGCGGCGGAGACGTTTCTCGAAAAGGGCCAGGCGCTCTTGCCCCGGTGGGACGACGCCACCGTGGCGCTGAACGAGCAGCAACGCCGCCGCGGTACGTTGACCGCGGCCGCATTCGCCTCACATACCGCCGCCGGCAAGGTGCATGAGAAGACCCAGACGCTGCTGCACCGCATCGAGA
>SKZP01000201.1 GCA_007127275.1 Planctomycetota bacterium | reverse complement strand
GTGCGGCTGAGCGTCGCCATTGGGGTCGCGCTTGCCGTGGCGCTGGCCTGGACCATGGGCTACGTGGCCCTGGCCATTGGCGAGCTCAATGTGCTCTCCGCGGCGTTTGCCGTGGTGCTTGCCGCCATTGGCGTCGACTTCGGCATCCACCTCGCCACTTCGTTCGAGCACCAGCAGCGTTTTGGCGAACCTACGGAACAGGCCATCCGCAACGGTTTCTCCGCCATTGGTCGCGGCGTCATTGCCGCAGCGATCACCACCGCCCTCGGCTTCTTGGTCACGACGGTTGCCGAGTTCCAGGCCATTGCAGAACTCGGGCAGATTGCCGCGCTCGGCATGCTCCTTTGCCTGCTCAGTATGTTCACCGTGCTGCCGGCGCTGCTCCTGTTGATGGAGCCCCCCAGCAAAGCGAGTGGAGGGCGCAAGCCCCCCGAGGCTGCATTGGCAACCGCACCGCGCAGACTTGTCGAGGACACTCGTGCAATGCCGCATGAATCCACCGCGGCGAACAAGGACGACGGTACTCGCCTCTCATTCACCGTTGCAGTTGCGGTGCTGATACTTGGCGCAGCCCTCGTCGCTGCGGGGCTCACCGCCGGGCAGCGCGTCGGCTTCAACACCAACCGCCTCGAAATGCTCGACCCGTCGTTGCCGGCCATCTCGTGGATGCGCGTTATGGACCGCCGGTCGCCGCAGTCCTCGCGCTTCGGCGTCGCCGTGGCCGAGACTGAAGATCAGGCGCGCGAGCTTGCCGAGTCATTCCGGGAGCGGCCGGATCTGGTGCGCGACGTACTGTGGCTCGGCGAGATGATCCCCGAGGCGGCGCACGAGCGACGTGCACGACTCCTCGACTGGGCGGGGCCGGAGCCCACGTTGCGCCGCGACCGCGACACATTGTTTCACCCGCAACGTGCGCTTGAAAAGCTACGTCAGCCCGCGCCGGTCGTGCCCGGGGAGGAGCCGCAAATGCGGCACGACGAAGCCAGCACCCCTCCGTTGCGCCAGGGCGTACACGGCGAGCCGGTGACGGTGGCGGAGCACGTGCGCCAGCAAACCGTGCTTGCCGAGCTCGTCGAGCGGTTCGAGGCAACGCTCGACGCTGCCCGTCTCGCCGCCTCGCTCGAACGCCTGCAACGGGCCGCGCAACGGCATCCCGGTCAAGCCCGCTTGCTTGCGCCGCTGACCGAGCTCGCCGAAGGCTGGCGCGAAACCCTCGCCGCGGGCCTTGACCGGCGTGAATCCGTCGAGTCGCTGACCTGGCAGCGTTCGGCCAACCTCGCCGGCCCCGGGTGGGAGCGCTTGCTGCGCGGCGAACTCGCCACCCTCGAAGCGTTGGCGACCGAACTGCCGGCGAGCTACGAGGAGTTGCCGCAAGCCGTGCGAGACGGCTTCGTTTCCGACGACGGCCGCTGGCTCGTGCAGGCATTTGCCACGCAGGACATTTGGGACGAGGAGGCTGGACGTGCCTTCGTCGACTTCGGCGAGTCGGTGCACCCGGATTTCACTGGCCCCGTCGCACAGTACCTGCGAGCGGTCGACCTGATGGAAAGTGGCCTGCTCAAGGCGGCGAAGCTCGCGCTGCTTGCGGTGTTCGTGCTGTTGCTGTTCGACTTTCTGCCGTGGCGCCGCGCCCTCTGGCCGCTTTCGGTCCTCGCACTTGCGCTCGCTGGCTTTACGCTGCTCGGCGGCTTCGCGTTGGCGGATGCGGTGCCACCGGCCGTGGGCGTGGCGGCGTTGCTTGCGCTGCCTTGGATCTACCCCGTGGCGCTGGCGGCCACACCGCTGGGGGCGGGGATTGCGCTGACACTCGGCGCAATGGCAGCGGCAGGGCAAACGTTCAACCCGGCGAACATTGTCGTGCTTCCGGCGCTGCTCGGCATTGGCATTGATATTGGCCTGCATCTCGTGCACGCGGCGCGCCAACGGGACGGCCACGTTCAACTCACCACCGCCGCCGGCTTCGCCGCTTGGCGCAGTCGTCTGCGCCGCGAAGCCCCCCCCGGGGCCGTGCTGCCGCGACTGCTCACACCGACCGCACGCGCCATCCTGATCACAAGTGTCACCACCGTCGCCGGCTTTGGCACCCTCGTCGTCGCCGGCCACGCCGGCATCCGTTCGCTCGGCTGGCTTTTCGCCGTCGCGATCATTCTCTGCACGCTCGCCGCCTTCACACTACTCCCTGCCATCACCAGAATGCGGCCGCTGCCGACGGTCGCCGAGCGCGGTGCGCCACCTCACGAGGAGCAGAACCACGCGCAACCGTAAGGAGCGGTACGCGACGGGCCACGAGCGAGCGAATCCGCTGCGACGCGGCCCTCACGTGCGGAACCGGAGTGGAACAAAACAAGTGGAATGTGTGGGTCCTACGGGGCCGGTGCGGCTTGTTCCTGCTGCTCGGGTGTGCTTTGGGGGGCAGCGGGCATCAGCTCACCTCGCACGCGCTCGGGTATCTTCTCGGGGAAGCGCTCGTCAATCAGCCGCAGGAACAGGCGGGCCAGCGAGTCGGAGGCGTTTTGCATGGCGGCGACGGCGGCACCTTCGGATTCGAGGAAGCGGCGCAGGCGTTCCTGAAACGCCTTGTCGGCGCGGTCAATCCGCACCTCCAATTGGTCGCGTAGACTCAACAACTCCTCCAACGGACCCTTGGCGAGCAATTCACCGTCGCACATGATGGCCACGCGGTCGCAGACCTCCTCCACGTCGGCCAGCAGGTGCGAGCACAACAGTACCGTCTTGCCTTCTCCCTTGAGCCGCTCAATCAGGCGCTTCATCTCGGTGGTGCCGATGGGGTCGAGCCCTGTCGTCGGCTCGTCGAGGATCACGAGGTCGGGGTCGTTGATCAGCGCCTGTGCGAGGCCAATGCGGCGCGCCATTCCCTTGGAGTATTCGCGCAGTTGCCGGTTGCGGGCGTGCTCCAAGCCGACGAGTTCAACCAAGCGGTTGGCGCGTTCGCGGCGTTCCTGCCGGGGGATGTCGAAGAGCTTGCCGTAAAAGTCGAGCGTTTCGTCGGCGGTGAGGAACCGGTAGAGGTAGGACTCCTCGGGCAAGAAGCCAATGCGGTGCTTCACGTCGACCGCATGCGGCGAGCGAGCGAGCACCTCCACCTCGCCGGCGCTCGGCGCCACAAGCCCGAGCATGATCTTAATGGTCGTCGACTTGCCCGAGCCGTTCGGGCCGAGCAAGCCGAAGACTTCGCCGCGGCGAATGTCAAGGTCGAGATTCTGCACCGCAACGACTTCCTGCACGCGGCCGCGGAGTACGCGTCGCAGTTTGCGCCACACGCCGCGTTCGCGCTGCCAGGAAAAGCTCTTGAAAACTTTGCGTAATCCCTGGATGCGCACGACGAGACCGTCGTCGCTCGACGCGCCGTCGCTCGCCGTGTCCTTGGTCGCCGCCGAGTCCGTCACCGTTGGGGGCTCCTCGGCGGCTCCGGTTGCGGATGCCGGCTGCGCCTCGCTTGGGCTTTCGTGTGCTTGCTCGTCGGTCATCGCGGTATTTATGCAAACCATGTGTTATGTCACATCACGTCGCAACGACGAATCATCCCGCAACGTCGCGGCCCTGTCCAGTACGCAGACAAAGGGGACGTGAGAAGAGATTCAGGCGGGTGGGCGCCCCTCGGGGGGGCGGACTCCCCACCGTTTGCGCGCCTCTCGTCACGCAAACGGCAGAGATGCAGGCCAATGCTGCGCTTCGCGCGTCAAGTTGGTCGAGGCCCTGGAACGGTACAGGGCACGGAGGCCTGCCCTACGGTTTCGTGCTTGGTCGAAGATTTTCTTGTTCGTCCACATGGGCGAAGCCCGTACGGGGCACAACCCACGGGCGAAACCCGTGGGCTTGGATAAACAACCATTCCACAACCTAGTAATGCACGGCTTGGTCCCTTCGGGATTGACGCGGTAGTGTCGGTATATGATGCTGTGCGGCTACTGACGGTGGTGATGACATGGCCCCAGTGTGTCTTTCCCGCGAATGCGCCCCCGCCGCTTTTGTGGACCACATGAGCGAACAACCGTTTCGGATCGTCCTGCCCGAGGGGCGGATCCAGGACAAAGTGAGTCGGTTGCGGGGCAAGATTGGCCTCGAGGTCGGTGTCGGCGCGGCGCGCGCCTACCTAGCGCGGCCGCTGTGCGGATCCATCCGTGGCGGTGAAGGTGCCCAAGGCGCGCAACGTGCCGCAACGGCTCGCGCGGGGCCGTCCCGACTGCGGCTTCACCGGGCTCGACTGGGTCGAAGAAACGCAGGCCGACGAGCTCGAGGCGCTGCTGGAACTGGGCTACGACCCGGTGCGCATTGTCGCGGCCATGCCCGAGGGGCACGAGTTGCCGCGAGGCCAAGAAAGTCCGCCGCCGGTGGTCGCGACGGAATATGTTGGGTTGGCGCGACGTTGGCTGACGCAAGAGAGGGTGCCGCGTCACTTGATCCAGACCTTCGGCGCCACGGAAGTCTTTCCTCGGAGGATGCGGACCTGTTTGTCGACAACGCGGCTACCGGGGCGCCGCTTCGAGGCGAACGGCCTGCGTCTTGTTGCCGAGCTGCTGCGCTCCTCGACGAGCTTTGTCGCCTCGCAGCTGGCGTTGCAAGACCCGGCGAAGCGCAAGCGCATGGAAGAGATGGCCATGTTGATGGAGTCGGTTCTGCCGCCGACCGAAAGGTGCTCGTCGAGATGACCGTCTCCCGGAGGGAATTTGAAACCCGGACGCCGTCGCTGCCGGCAATGCGCTCACCAACGGTTAGCTTGCTTTTCGGCGAGCAAGGCTACGCGGTGAAGATTGCCCTGGCCCGCGACGGGGTGCCGGCGCTGCTGGTGCGCCCCAAGGGGACGGGCGCCCAGGATATCCTGGTATACGAGCTGACGAAGTTGCTGCCATGAGTTTGCGCCCGCGGCCGTTGATCGAGGAGCTTCCCGTGTACACTCCGCCACCGGAAGGGAGACACGGCAAGGTGCGCCTCGATTTTTGCGAGTGGCCCGGGGAGGTGCCGCCACGCGTGCTCGCTGCGCTACAGAAGGTGAGTTCGGAGCATCTGGCGGCGTATCCCGAGGTCGAAACCTTTACGCGCAAGCTTGCGAAGTTCCTTGGTTTGCCGGGCGCGGATTACCTGCTCACGTTCAACGGTAGCGACGAGGCGATCAGTGTTGCGGTGCGCACCTTTCTCCAGCCGGGGGAGTGCGCCGTGGTCGTACAGCCTACCTTCAGCATGATCCCGCTTCTGCTCGCACAGCAGGGCGTAGAGGCCGTCGAGGTGCCGCTGCAGCGGGCGGCCGCGCAGGGCGGCCCGGTGTTTGCCTTCGACTTCGACGGTCTGGCAAAGTCGCTAGAGGACAAAGAGGCCGCCGCGCTGATTGTGCCGAGCCCGAACAACCCGAGCGGTACCTGGGCCGAGCCGATGTACTGGCTCGAGCTTGCGCGGCGCTTTCCGGACAAGCTGATCCTCATTGACGAGGCTTATGCGGAGTTCGCGCCGGTGCGGATGCATGCCTACGCCGCGCACGAGTATCCGAACGTGGTCGTCACCGGAACCTTCTCGAAAGCACTCGGG
>SKZP01000563.1 GCA_007127275.1 Planctomycetota bacterium | reverse complement strand
CGAGAACTTCGAGCGGGCGCGGGACGTGCGGGACAGCCGCGAGATTCGCCGCGAGATTGCGCGGGCGCAATTTTCCTTGCTGCTCGCCACGGCGGAGGAGCGTGCCGCCGAGGCGCGAGCCGCGTCTCCGGAGGAACGGGACTGGCGCAGTGCGCTCGAGGCACTGAACGAAGCAGCGGAGTTTGCGACGACGAGCGAACGACAGCGGCAGTGGCGGATCCTGCACGACGACCTCGTTGCGGAAGCGCTCGCCGAGCGGCTCACCTTCGCCCGTGCTGCCCTTTCCGGCGACGACGAGGCGGGTCTCATACAGGCGCGGGCTGCGCTCGAACAATGCCGCGAGTTTGCGCCGCATGCCGGCGAGGAATTGGCCGCGCTTGCAAGAGAGATCGAGGCGCGCGAGCGGCGCCCCGAGGGGTTCGTCTTCATCGGCGCCGGCCCCGCCGCCTTGGGCAGCACCGTGGATGACGAGCGCAATCCTCCGCGCACCGTGGAGCTGGAGGCCTTCTACGTCGCGCGCTTCCAGGTCACCGTGGAGCGGTACCGCGAGTTCGTCGACGCCGACGGGTATGAGCAGCGCCGCTATTGGTGCGAGTCGGGCTGGGAGTATGTGCAGGGGCTGGCCGAGGAGGAGCGCGTGCCGAAGGAGTGGGCGGCACAGACCGAGGCGCGCCACCCCGTCACCGGCGTCAGCGCCTACGAAGCGGAGGCCTACGCCCGCTGGCGCTCCGAGCGCCTCGGGGTGGCGGTGCGCCTGCCGAGTGACGACGAGCGCGAGTTCATCGCCCGGCACTCGACGTACAACCGCACCGGCCTCGGCTACACCTTCCCGTGGGGGCACGACTTCGAAGACGGCGGCCTCGCCGAGCTCGACGAACTGCGCCCCGTGGGAGCGAATCCGCGCGACGTCAACGAGGCGTTTCGCATCCAGGACCTGGCCGGCAATGCGAGCGAATGGGTGCGCCGTTCAGGGGAATCCGCCGCGGCGTCTGGCGGCTACGGCTTCCGCGGCGCCAGCAACCTGATGCGACCGACCCTGCGCGAACGCTTTGCCCGTGCCACCAAGCGCGGCTTTGCCGAGCCGACGACGCGCTCCCCCATGATCGGCTTCCGCCTCGCCGCCGACGTGCCGAACGGTGCCACCGAACCGTTCGGTTACGAGCCGCCGTCCGAGAAGGAGAGGGAGAGGGAGACCGAAAGCGAGAGCGAAACCGCCCCGGAGTGACCATGACCCGCGCACGACAACGCCGCAACAGCCGCCGCCCCGAGGCACCGCGCACCCTCCCCGGAGATGCGCCCGTCCGTCGGGGGTGGGGAAACGCCTCGCGACGCTGCGCCGTCGTAACCGCGGTGGCGCTCGCGCTGCTCGTCATGCCGGCAAGTGGCTGCAGCACGCTTTCGAGTCCCGACGACCATCTCATTGAGCCGGGCACGGAAGCGCTTTCTGAGCCGTCGCTTCCCTACCGGGTCGGCGTGGTGCCGTTGGTGGTGGACGAGGTGTACCGCGAACGCGTCGAGGAGGTGCGCCGGCGCGCCGGCAACCGCGAGTTCGCCTACGTGCCCGACGAGGAGCTTGCGCTCGAGATGATGGACGAGGTCGTTCAGGGGCTGAAGCAACTCAACGCCGTGGACGAGGCGCGCTTGCTGCCGCACGCCGCCGCACGCCCGTTCGAGGCGACGGTGCGCGACGCGTTCAACGACGGTTTCGACCTTGTGATACGTCCGGTCTTGCGCCGCTACGACTGCCGCTACGTCGGCTCGACCGGCGCCTACATTCCCTCGGTGTTCATTTGGTTCTTCGTCTTGCAGGGGCTTACCTGGTGGATTGCCGAGGAGACCTTCGCCAGTGAAACCGCAATGGCGCTCGAGGTCTACGCCACGACCGGCGAGCCGGATCCGCTTGTGGTTCGCGATGTCGTCGGGGAGGTGGCGTGCAACCTTAACGACTTCCAGCGCGGCTTCAACCTGTTCAACCTCTTCCGCACGCCGAGCGGGTTGAGCGAAAGCCAGTGGCACACCATCGGCGGCAATCTGTTGCCACTGTCGCGCCAAGCGGCACAGCGCGAAATGCTCTCGGTGATCGCCGACCCGGAGGAGGGCTTGAACGCCGACGTGGCCGCGGTGGAGGAGCGCGTGCACAAGCGGCTCGCCATTGTGTGCGGGACGCAAGCCCAGCCGGGGCTCGGGCGGCGCTTTGCCGTCGCCGACGCGCTACGCATGCGCGAGTTGTTGCTGGACAGCCCGGCGGCGCCGATCCGCGACGAACGTGCGCTGACCACGCTCGAAGGGGCGCGGGCCACGCCGGCTGCTCTCGAGCGTGCCATCCGAGAGCTGTTCGTGCGGCACGGCCGTGCGCGCGACCAGGCGCTGCTGTTTCTCTCCGGCCAAGGGGTGATCGACGCGGAGGGCCGCAGCTGGCTGCTGCTGGCCGACTCCGAGGTGGAGGACTTGTCGCGCACCGCGGTGCCGCTCGAGCGGCTCGCCCGGTGGCTCGACGCGACCGAGGCGAGGGTGACCGTGATCGCCGCGGTGGCGTTCAACCGGCTCGGCGAGCTTCAGGGCGCGCCGCAAGTCGAGCTGCAAGCCGAGCTGCAAGACGAGCCGCAAACCGGCATCGACGCAGTGGCGTTCGAGGGCACCTTCGACCCGTGGGAGCCGCTCGAGCGACTCGAGGATGTCGCGCTGATCTCGGCAACGAGCGGCATGGAACCGGTGCTCGAGATCGACGCCGTCGGCGCGAGCCTGTTTGTGGACGAGCTCGCACACCTGCTGACCGACGGCGGGCTCTCGAGCGGCGCATGGACGGAGCTTACGCACGCCTGGCTCGACAACGTGCGCGAACTCGCCATGTTCGAGGGCGAGCCCCAGTCGCCGCAAATCCGTGGAAGCCGCCACGCGCTGAACGACAAGCGCCCCTTCTTCCACATCGGCGAAACCGGCGAGTGACGAGTCGCCCATAAACGTCAAGCCTGTCGCGCCCGGCGGTCCCGCCGTGCATTTCTAATTTGTGGAACGGTCATTGATCCAAGCCCACGGGCGTCGCCCGTGGGTCGCATCCGGTACGGGCGTTCGAGCACAGGCGAAGCCCGTGGGCTTGTGCCCGACGTCCCCGTCTGCGGGATGCACCGGCGTTCCCGTTGTCGGTTGCGCGTGGCGGGCGGCGGCGCTAGACTCGGGACTTCTCGACCGTTCCTCTTTTCGCCCCGGCCACCCCTGATAAGAGCGTGACGTACCATGCGTGGGAATCGGGTTTTTGCCACTTTGCTTGCCGTCGCTCTGGTCTCGTCGTCCCTTTGGCTCGCTCATGGGCAACCGCGTGAGGCGGCGGCGCAAGGGGCCGCGGCGGCGGACGTGTCCGTCGACCGGATCTGGACCGAGTACGTTCCCGGCCTCGCCGGCAAGAACACGGTGCGACGCGAGCGCAACCGCGCCCGACTCGTGCAACTCGGGGACGAGGCCGTGGAACACCTCGTCAGCGCGCTTTCGACGCCCTCGCTCCTCGAAAGGTTGCACGAGGCGAATCAGTTGCCTGGGCTTCGCGACGAGCTGACCGACGACATGAACGCGTGGCTCGACCGTAACGCCGAGCAACTCGAGAACTTTGTACGCATGCGACGTCTCGTCAATGGCTACAACCGCTTCAATGACAACGACCGGCTGCTGCATGGGGTGCGTCTTATTTACGAGGCGTTGGACGAGTTCGAGGAAGAGGTGCCGCGCCCCGAACTCCTCAACTCGGTGCGCGCCTTCGCGGCCCTCGCCTTGGGGGAGATCGGCGCGACACAGCACGACGGCGAGATTGCCGCGTTGTTGCAGGACGGTTCGCGCGACGTCCGTGCCCGGGCCATTCAGGCGCTCGGCCGCCTCGGCGCAGATCAGTATGCCGAGGAGATTGAGCCGTTCCTTTTCGTCCGCAACGACGTTTTCGTCCGTTCCTGTGCCTGGACGGCACTGCGCCGGATGGATTCTCGCGAGTCGGTGACGCGGCTGATCGAGGAGTTGGCGGCGATCGACCCCCGTGAAGAAGCACTGCGTCACCGCCATATTGTCCAGGGGCTCGAGGGGATCACTATGCGCAACTTCGGTGGCAACGCCGGGCTGTGGCAGCAGTGGTGGCAAGGCGCCCAGAACGAAGACGACCCCTTCGGCCTGCGCTTTGCACAAGAGGCGGGCGCGCAGTAAGCAACGGCCCGCCACGGGGTGCGCCTGCCCGCCACGAGCGACGAGTACCGCCATGAACATCTCGTTTGTCCTTGGGCTTGCGCTTGTTCTGGCCTACCTCTATCCGGCGACCATGTTGCCGTTGTCGGGGTGGCCACAGGTGGCGCTGTATATGGCGGCCTTGCCGGTTGTGACTGCCGCGGCGTTGCTCGGCTCGCGTCAGGGGCCGGAGATTCGACTTTCGGTGCTCGCCTTCTTGGTACTCACCAGCGCCTCGATCATTGGCAGTGCGACCGTCTCGCACTCCGCCGCCCGCTGGGTAGGTCTCGCGGTATTGCTCGCCGCGGCGGGGCCGCTCCTGTACAGCCCCTTTCTCGCACGCTTCCGACTCACGACGTGGCGCATTGCCTTGGCGCTCATCGCCGCGCTTACCGTGCTCTCCTTCGTCTGGTGGTTGCTCGGCACCGCCTCCCCGGGACGGGGGCCGTTTGCCGGGCTGTGGGTCCACTCCATGGTACTCGGGCCCACCGCGGCGCTCACGGCCATCTGGGCCTACGTTCGCACCATTGAAAAGCGCTCCGGCTTCTTCGGGCTGCTGTTGACAATCAGCGTACTTGTCTGCGTGCTTTCCGCCTCGCGCGCCGCCTTGTTCGCCATGGGCGTGGGCATACTTCTAGCCTCGCTGATTCTTTTGCGCCGCCGATACTATTTTCTGTATGCGATGTTCTTCGGCGTGATGCTGCTCAGCTTCGTGTCGTTCGTGACCTACGAAACGTTCGCGCGTCCCCTGCCCGAGCATGTGCAGGCCCGTGTGTTGGAGCGTGGCTTCTCCACCGAGTCCCGCGAAGACCTGTGGCGCATGCGTGTCGACGAGTTTCGCGCAAGCCCGGTCTTCGGCGTGGGCTTCGCCGTGGAGATGCGCGACCACTTCCGCGGCGGCTCGACCATTGAGCCCGGCAGCAGCTACCTTGCACTGCTCGCGCAAACCGGCCTGCTTGGCGCGTTCGGCTTCATGATTTTCGGTATTGCGAGCCTGCGAAGCTTCTTCCAATGCTTTCGCCGGCTCGAGCCGTTCCAGTGCAGCCTGCTCGCCGGTGCGGGCGCGATGTTTCTGTCCCACCAGTTTTTCGAAGGCTACCTTTTGGCCGTCGGAAGCTTCCTCGCCTTTTTGTTCTGGCTCTGGGCGGGGGTCTCGCTGGACCGCCTGCGCGAAGCGAACCGAGACGCAGCCCCCCTGAACGTGGCGCCCCTTCCGTGTAAACCCGGGGTCGCGAGAATGCCCTGAACGTAGGGAGCGCAGGCGGCAAGCCCCCACGGCAGGAAGTTTACAGCGGCATCTTGAATGCTTGATAACGACCCACGGGCCGCAGCCCATGGGCTTG